>NZ_DAMDQC010000070.1:0-22265 GCF_032082325.1 Pantoea sp. CTOTU50773
GCTCGCCCAGCTGTTTACGAACCGCTTCCGCGCCTTTGTCCAGCTGAGCAGCATTGATCACCGCCGCCTGCCCTTTCGCCTGGCGCGTCATCAGAGGCACCAGATTGCTGCAGGTCATTGGTGTCACCGGATGATGACGCATGCCCGATTCAGACAGCAGCTGGTCGGCAACAAACAGATAGCCTTGATACACGGTACGACCGTTTACCGGCAGCGAGGGTGAGATCACCGTTTGCGTCTCGCCCAGTGCGGCCAGCAGTGCATCGGTCACCGGGCCGATATTGCCGTGTTCGGTGCTGTCGAAGGTCGAGCAATATTTGAAGTAAAAACGATCGCAACCCTGCTGTTGCAGCCAGGCCAGCGCTGCCAGAGACTGGTCGATTGCCTGCTGTGCCGGGCAAGAGCGTGACTTCAGGCTGATGACAATCGCCTGCGCGCTCACATCGTCATGACCTTGCGGCACGCCGTTGAACTGAATGGTAGGCAGACCGTTCTGTACCATGAAGCTGGCAATATCCGTTGCACCGGTAAAGTCGTCTGCAATCACGCCTAAACGCATGGTTACTTCTCCTTTGACTCGGGCAGCGTGATGCCGCTGAAAATCTTGATGACTGCGCTGTCATCTTCGCGGCCGTAGCCAGCATTACTCGCTTCGGTAAACATGTTGAGGGCGGTAGACGCCAGCGGCAGTGGGAAATGCAATGATTTCGCGGTATCGGCCACCAGGCTGAGATCTTTCACAAAGATATCGACGGCGGATTTCGGTGAGTAGTCGCCGTCCACCACATGACGCATGCGGTTCTCAAACATCCACGAGTTACCCGCGGCGTTGGTGACCACGTCGTACATGGTGTCGAGTGGAATGCCTGCGCGCGCAGCCAGCGCCATCGCTTCAGCACCCACCGCAATATGTACGCCCGCCAACAGCTGGTGAATAATTTTAACGGTTGAACCCAGGCCGATTTCGCTGCCCACGCGATACACTTTGGCGGCAACCGCATCCAGAACTGGCTTCAGTAGCGCAAAGGCTTCATCGCTGCCAGACGCCATCACGGTCATCTCGCCGACCGCGGCTTTAGCTGCACCGCCCGATACTGGCGCATCCAGCATCAGCAGTTGATGTTGTGCCAGTTGCTGTTCAATCGCCTGTGCATCCTGTGAAGAAATGGTTGAAGAGACCATTACCACGGTGCCCGGCTTGAGTTGTGCCGCCAGACCGGTTTCGCCAAACAGAATCGCTTTCACCTGCGCGGCGTTGACCACCAGCAGCAGTACAGCATCCAACTCTTGCGCGAAGCTGGCAGCGGATGTCTGTGCATCGCGCGCACCCGCCTGGCGCAGGGTTTCCAGCGCCTGCGGATTTAAATCAACGCCCCAGGTGTTCAATCCAGCGCGAATACAGGACTGCGCTGCGCCCATGCCCATGGAACCCAAACCAATGACGCCAATGTTATTCACGGTTGCTGACACAGCACACCTCCGTTGTTAATTTAAGTGATATTTTGTTCAATGCTGTTAATTCTGCCGCAGTTGCTGGTGGAGAAACGTGCGGTAAATCACAAAAATTAACTTACACGCACAGCTTATAACATCGATTCACACCTCTGAATCCCTACGGGAACCCCAGTTCTGGAGGGGTATTTGCTAACATTGGCCTGGGATAAATTGTGCTGCAGGCTGTGAATTGATGCCTTACAATGTGAAAAATTGGTAATTCAGGGAGAGCGATGTGATTCCGGTAGAACGTCATCAACAAATTTTAGCGCTGGTTGCCGAACGCGGCGTGGTGAGCATTGCCGAGCTGACCGAGCGTTTAGGCGTATCACACATGACGATACGTCGTGATGTGCAAAAGCTGGAGGAGCAAGGTGCCGTGCTGTCGGTATCGGGCGGCGTGCGCTCGGCGGATCGTCTGGCTGCTGAGCCATCACATCTGGCGAAAACCAGCATGTACAGCAGTGAAAAGATGGCGATTGGTCAGTTTGCCGCGCGCCATATTCCGCGCAACAGCTGTATTTATCTCGACGCAGGCACCACCACGCTGGCGCTGGCTCGCGAACTGGTCGAGCGTGACGATTTGTTGGTGGTCACCAATGATTTCGTGATTGCCCGGCTATTGATGGAGAGCAGCGGCTGCAAGCTGATTCACACTGGTGGCACCGTCTGTCGCGAGAATCGCTCCAGCGTCGGCGAATCGGCGGCGAGAAGTCTGCGCATGCTAGCGATTGATATCGCGTTTATCTCCGCATCCTGCTGGGGGCCGCGCGGCTTGTTTACACCCGATGAAGATAAGGTTCCGGTCAAGCTGGCGGCCAGCGATGTCAGCAGTAAGCGCGTGCTGTTGAGCGACAGCTCGAAATACAACAAGATTGCCACCCATCTGGCATTACCGCTGGAGCGCTTCGATACCCTCGTAACCGATACAGAATTAAGTAAAGCGGGACGTGAAACGCTTAGTGCGGGGAGTTGGGAGTTGGTGCTGGCGGGTTGAGTTTGCTGGTCTAAAAGCAAAAGGTCGCCAACAAGGCGACCTTTTGCATACGACACGAAGTCTTTATCCGCTGCGCATAATGCGCAACGAAAATTACACTTCTTCGCTGAACTGCGGAACCGGATTGCGGAAGGTGCGAGTAACAAACGCCAGGTAAATAATACCGACCGCTGCCCACACCAGGCCGAGCACCATCGAGGTCTCTTCCAGGTTGATCCACAATGCACCCACTGTCAAAGCACCCATCACTGGCAGTACCAGATAGTTGAGGTGATCTTTCAGCGTCTTGTTACGCTTTTCACGGATCCAGAACTGCGCAATCACTGACAGGTTGACGAAGGTGAATGCCACCAGCGCACCGAAGTTGATCAGCGCAGTGGCGGTCACCAGGTCGAAGTTAATTGCCAGCAGTGCCACAGCACCCACCAACAGCACGTTCAGCGACGGCGTGCGGTATTTCGGATGCACGAAGCCAAAGAAACGCTGCGGGAACACGCCATCACGGCACATCACATACATCAGACGGGCAACGCCCGCGTGTGCCGCCATACCGGAAGCCAGTACGGTAACCACAGAGAAAATCAGGATGCCAATCTGCAGGGCTTTACCTGCCACGAACAGCATGATTTCAGGCTGTGAAGAGTCCGGATTCTGGAAACGCGAGATGTCCGGGAAGTACAGCTGCAGGAAGTAAGAGGCACCGATAAAGATCACACCACCAATCAGCGCGGTCAGGAAAATCGCGCGCGGGATAGTACGTTCTGCATCTTTGGTCTCTTCTGACAGCGAACTGATGCCATCAAAGCCGAGGAACGAGAAGCAAAGTATGGTTGCACCGGTAATCATCGGCACCACATGGGCATTCTCAGACCAGAAAGGCTTGCTGCTGGTCAATGTTCCTGCGCCAACACCGTGCGCCACACCGTAAACCACCATACCAGTAATCACCACCATCACCACAACCTGCAGCACGACGATCACGCTGTTGAAGTTGGCAACGGTTTTGATACCACGGAGGTTAGAGATGGTCATAAAGGCCACCAGCAACACCACGAAAATCCACGACGGAATGCCCGGCACCAGCGTCTCAAAGTAGCTTTTCGCCAGCAGGATGTTGATCATCGGCATGAACAAATAGTCCAGCAGTGATGACCAGCCCACCATAAAGCCGACGTGCGGACTGATAGCCTTCTGAGCATAGGTGTAAGCGGAGCCCGCAGATGGGAAGCGGCGTACCAGCTTGCCGTAGCTCACGGCAGTAAACAGTATCGCGATCAGCGCGAAAGCATAAGCGGTGGCGACGTGGCCGTCGGTCAATCCAGAGACGATACCGAAAGTATCAAACAGGGTCATTGGCTGCATATACGCCAGGCCCATCATGACAACCGGGATCAAGGTCAGGGATTTTTTCAGGTGTGCACGCTGTGGTGCGGCGGTGTTAAGCGACATTGTTCAGGCCCCCAACAGAGGTGATCTGCGGGATACTGCGCAAAGTGCTGCAGTGAGAAGTGATATTAGTGTTTGCGATTGTCGCCGCGCCGTAATCATCACGAAAGCGAGAACCAGCTTGCGCTGGTGCAATTGTAAACAGCCCCATCTTTGTTTTCCTCAAATCTCACGCCCAAGCGTGTTGTCAGTATCTATCTATCCGGATGCGTGTCCGGCCTCGGTAATGTGTGTGTGTACTGCAATCTGCAAAAAAATAACCGACGTGATAAGCGTCGGTTATGTTTCGTATTTTCCAGGGAGCGTATTCTGCCCCAACTTATGCCATCGGCACAAGACGTTAGCGAAATTCTTCTGCGAGTCAGGCGTTCTTCAGCATCCAGTCAATCTCCGTGGCGGTGATAAGCCGTTCAAACTGCATTAACTCGTTCTGTTTGCAGCTATGCCACACGCCGCTGAAATGCTCGCCGAGCAGTTTTTGCAGAGGATAGCTATTCTCGAATTCGTACAGCGCATCGCTCTGTCGCACCGGCAATGGCAGCCCTTCTGCCTCATGTCCATTGCCCTGCACCGCATGCGGTAAGGGTAGCTGATTATCCAGACCGTGCAAAATACCGGCAAGAATTGTTGACACGACCAGGTAAGGATTTGCATCCGCACCGGCCACACGATACTCCACGCGATGGTTATCCACATCGCCGCAGGGAATACGTAAAGCAACAGTTCGGTTATTGTGCCCCCAGGAGGCCTGTAACGGCACGTAGGCTTCCGGTAAGAAGCGGCGATAGGCATTAACGTTCGGTGCCAGAAGTGCCATTGAAGCCGGCATCAAATCGATCATCCCGGCCAGCGCGCGTTTCAACAGCGGTGAATCGCTGCCGTCGTCGAGTGAAAAGGCATTATGATCGGCGGCATCCAGCATGCTGATATGCACATGCATCCCGCTACCCGCGTACTCTTCATAAGGTTTCGCCATAAAGGTCGCAGTCATACCGTGGTTTTCGGCCACCTGACGCACCAGGCGTTTGAGCAAAATCGCATGGTCGCAGGCTTTCAATACATCACGGGTATGGTGCAGGTTGATTTCAAACTGGCCCGGCGAGGCTTCCGCCAGCGCACCATCAGCGGGAATGCCCTGCTGTTTGGCAATATCGTCGATATCCCGCAGAACATCAGCGAAATGGTCGAGATTATCGACTGAATAAACCTGACTCTGGATATTACGTTCGTCACTACCCGGCGCACAGGGTGGCTGGATGTACCCTTCCGCATCACGCTTTTTATCGACCAGATAGAACTCCAGCTCTACCGCTACCACCGGGAATAGCCCTCGATTGCGCAGTTGCTGCCACAGCCGATTGAGGACATTGCGGGGTTCAACGTCAAAGGGAGTGCCATCTTGGTTACACATTGTCAGCAGCAATTGCGCGATGCGTTCAGGATCGGCGGCAGAAGGAATTAAAGTTCCGGGAACCGGGATACAGAGGTTGTCGGGTTCGCCCAGTGACTGTCCGAGTCCGGCTTCTTCGACGGTATTTCCGAGGATATCCATGGCGAAAACCGAGGCCGGGAAGTAACACCCTTTTTCCAGTTTTGCCAATGCAGAGATGGGAATGCGCTTACCGCGAAAGACCCCATTTAAATCATTAAGAAGAATATCGACATACTGCGTTTCAGGATGGCGTTCCAGCCAGGATTTAACCTCCAGCTGGAACGCGCTTGTTCGTTTCTCTTCACTGTGCCGCGTGAAGTCTTCTACTTCTACGAGGTTCGTCATGTTCCCACCCGCCCTTTACCGTTTAATATTGGTTCGCGCAATGCTCAAAATAACAGCCACTCCTCTAACATAGCGCTAACGCAAAAAGTGTGCAAATGTAACAATTCTGTTGAAAGAACGAACAACCGGTTGCTAGATTGACAATATATTGCACACTTTTCAGGCCGGATGCGCAAAAACGGTGAAAATATTGAACAGCAACGCGGAGACGTTATGGGCATTATTTTTGACAAACCCTTGATTGGCGTAGTGATGTGTCAGAACCACATCGGCAGCCATCTCGGGCAAACGGTTCACAATAAGTATCTCGATGCCATCGTGCTTGCCGGTGGTGTTACCTTGCCTTTGCCGCATCAACTGATGCATGCCCCTCATCTATTAGAAAACAGTATGACGCTGCTGGACGGCATTTTGCTTACCGGCAGCCCGAGTAATATCGAACCCTGGCATTACGGTGAAGAAGGTAAAGAGGAGCATGCCGATCCGGCGCGTGACCGCCTCGCCTTCGGCATCATCACTCATGCGATTGGCAAAAAGATGCCGATTTTCGGTATTTGCCGTGGCTTGCAGGAGTTGGTGGTGGCCAACGGGGGTTCCCTGTATCGCCAGCTGCATATGACGCATCTGTTTCAGGAGCATCGTGAAGATGATGCGCTGCCGCTCGAACAGCAATACGCGCCGGTGCATGAGGTTCAGCCTGAAGCGGAAGGTTTGTTGAGCCAGGTGCTTGGCAGCGCTCAATCCTTTGCCGTGAACTCTCTACATGGACAAGGCATCCGCGAACCCGGCCCGCAGCTGCGTATTGAAGCACGTGCGCCTGATGGGCTGATTGAAGCGGTGAGTTTGCGCCAGCATCCGTTTGCACTTGCGGTGCAGTGGCATCCGGAGTGGCACTCCGATGACGACCCGGTTTCGCAACGCCTGTTTGCGGCTTTTATCCACGCGGCTCTCTGTTATCACAAGGAAATACAGCCATGAATGATGCCACTCTGGCGCCCGGACGACGTTTATCGCAAATCCGGCAGGAGATGGGATTGTCTCAGCGTCGCGTCGCTGAGTTGTCAGGACTCACACACAGTGCTATCAGCACCATTGAGCAGGACAAAGTCAGCCCAGCGCTGAGTACCTTGCAGAAATTGCTGAAGGTGTACGGCTTGTCGTTGTCAGAGTTTTTCTCGGAGCCAAAGGTAAACAGCACGCCGCGCGTGATCGTACGTCCGGAAGAGTGCGTTGAGATCGGCAGCCTCGGCGTGTCGTTGCGTTTGGTGGAGAACGGCGCTGAAAAACGTGCGCTGGCGATGTTGATTGAACGCTACGAACCGGGTTCCAGCACCGGAGAGAAACTGCGTCATCCTGGTGAAGAGACCGGCACGGTGCTGGAAGGAGAAATCACGCTGGTGGTTAATGGTCAGAGTTATCACCTTTATTGTGGCGAGAGTTACGTGATCGATACCGGCTTGCCGCACAGTTTTACCAATACGTCTGAGCTGCCGTGTCGCATCGTCAGTGCGCACACCCCAGCGAATTTCTGAGTTCACGCGCTAAAGGAGGATGTGATGCAACATGTGGGAAGTTATTACGCCGCAACCGCGAATGCGCATGAGCCGTGGCCCGAACTGCAGGAATCGGTGCAGTGTGATGTCTGTATTATTGGCGGCGGATTTACCGGCCTCTCCTCGGCGCTGTTTTTGACCGAAGCCGGTTATGACGTGGTGCTACTCGAAGCGGCAAAGATTGGTTTCGGAGCCAGCGGTCGTAACGGCGGCCAGGTAGTGAATTCTTACAGCCGCGATGTGGATGTAATTGAACAACGCTACGGCAAAGATGTGGCGAAGATGCTGGGCAATATGATGTTTGAGGGCGCGGAGATTATTCGCGATCGCATCGACCGTTATGCTATCGCCTGTGATTACCGTCCTGGCGGCATTTTTGCCGCGTTGAATCAGCGTCAGATGGGCCACTTGCGCAGCCAAAAAGCCAACTGGGAGCGCTATGGTAACCATAATCTGGAGCTGCTGGATGAGCGCGCGATTCGTCGCGAAGTGGCGACCGATCGCTATGTCGGCGGCTTGCTGGATAAGCGCGGCGGGCATCTGCATCCGTTAAACCTGGCACTGGGTGAAGCGGAAGCGATTCGCCGTCACGGTGGGCGCATCTATGAACAATCTGCGGCACTGGAAGTGAAGTATGGCGAGCCGCATCGGGTTAAGACCGCTAAAGGTGAAGTCACTGCCACCTTTGTGATTTTTGCCGGTAATGCTTATCTCCCCTCACAACTTGAACCGCGCCTGAGCCGTAAAAGCATGCCGTGTGGCTCGCAAATCCTCACCACCGAGCCATTAAGCCGCGACCAGGCGTTGGGTTTATTGCCGAACAATCACTGCGTCGAAGATTGTAATTATCTGCTGGATTACTTCCGCCTCACCGCCGATAACCGCCTGCTGTACGGCGGCGGTGTGGTGTATGGCGCACGTGAGCCGGATGATATAGAAGCACTGATCCGCCCTAAGTTGTTACGCACTTTCCCTCAACTGAAAGATGTGAAATTCAGCCATCGCTGGAGCGGTAACTTCCTGCTGACGCTGTCACGTATGCCGCAGTTTGGGCAAATCGAGAAGAATGCCTTCTTTATGCAGGGGGATAGCGGACATGGCGTGACCTGTACCCACTTGTCGGGAAGGCTGATTGCCGAGGTGCTGCGCGGACAGGCAGAAAGGTTTGATGCCTTTGCCAAATTGCCACACCTGCCATTTCCGGGTGGGAGACGGTTTAAAGTGCCACTGACGGCGATGGGTGCGGTGTGGTATGCGTTAAGGGATCGGTTGGGGGTTTAGGCTAACGTATTATAGCGGCGCAGTTTATTGCGAGTGTTATTTAAAACCCGCGATAAATCGCGCCGCTAGCGAAATAGTGCAGAAGTCTGCACTCGCACGTCAATCTCACTCCAGCGGCATCTTCATCGGGTCATCGTAGCTGTACTCAAATCCCAGCTCGTTGCAGATCTTCGAGCCATCGACCACCTTCCCCGCCGACCGCTCCGGCTCAGCAACGAACGTTGGTGCCACCAGCCCCAGCTGCTTCGAAACAAACGGATAAAAATCATCACGTGCCGGGTGTTTCGAGGCACACAGGTTATACACCCGCCCCCCTTTAGGCGTTTGCAGCAACAGTACAATCGCATCCACCACATCATCGAGATGCACCAGATTTACCGCGTGACCGCCGTTTTCCAATCCCGTTTTGCCGGCCAGAAATCGACCCGGATGGCGATTCGGACCCACCAGTCCCGCCAAACGGACAATATCCACGCTGGTGCCCGGCAGATCGTGCAGCCAGTTTTCCAGTTCCACCAGCGTTTTACCGGCCACACTCTCCGGCTGCAACTCACTACTTTCTTTCATTACGCCCGAACCGGTGCCGTACACCGACGACGAACTGGTGAAGATGATGCGCGGAACCTTGTGCGCCAATGCGGTATCCACCACATTTTGCACTGCTTGCATATAGTCTTCGCCACCCTGTACGGTGCGGCTGGCGGGTAACGTCACCACCAGCGCGTCCACCGCCATTAGCGTGGCCAACTCATCTGCTTCACATTCAATCTCGGGTGTTAGCACCAGTTGAAATGCCTCAATACCGCAGCGGCGCGCAGCATCCACACCATCGGGGGAGGTTTTGCTGCCGGTCACCTGCCAGCCGCGCGCCGTCAGCGCCATCGCCAGCGGCATACCCAGCCATCCCAGACCTACAATCGCGACTTTTTTCATACCGACTCCTGCTTTCCAGCGCTAAGACACTTCATCTTAGTCCCAGCGATTATGGCAAACCAGCGCAAACTGTTGCGGAAGGTTCCGAGAACTGACGTTAAAAAAGGGTTGCCAAGCGCCGCCATCTTCGTTAGGTTAACCAGCACGCAAATGAATACTCATTCAGCAACGGAATTTACTATGACACGCGTTCAGTTCAACCACCATCATCACCATCATCCTGACTAGTCTTTCAGGCGATGTGTGCTGGGAGACGATTAGGATCTTCCAGTGGTGCGAACGCAAAGAGAGCCCCCGGAAGATCATCTTCCGGGGGTTTTTTTATGGGCGAACGCAACCCCACTGAGTTCAGACAGGATTGAATAAGAGGACAGGAACCATGTTAGATAACACCCGTATTCGCATAGCTATGCAGAAATCTGGCCGTTTAAGTGATGAATCACGCGAACTGCTTGCCCGCTGCGGTATCAAAATCAACCTTCAGCAGCAGCGTCTGATTGCGTTTGCGGAGAACATGCCTATCGATATCCTGCGTGTACGTGATGACGATATCCCTGGCCTGGTGATGGATGGCGTGGTGGATCTCGGCATCGTCGGTGAAAACGTGCTGGAAGAAGAGCTGCTGGACCGCCGCGCACAAGGCGAAGACCCGCGCTACTTCACCCTGCGTCGTCTCGATTTCGGCGGTTGCCGCCTGTCGCTGGCGATGCCAGTGGATGCGGAATACACCGGCCCGCAGTGCCTGCAGAACTCACGTATTGCCACCTCTTATCCGCACCTGCTGAAGAAATATCTCGATAAGCAAGGCGTCTCCTTTAAGTCTTGCCTGCTGAACGGTTCGGTGGAAGTCGCGCCACGTGCGGGTTTGGCCGATGCCATTTGCGACCTGGTATCGACCGGTGCCACCCTTGAAGCCAACGGCCTGCGTGAAGTGGAAGTCATCTACCGCTCTAAAGCGGTACTGATTCAACGCGATGGCGAGCTGCCAGCAGCCAAGCAAGAACTGATCGACAAAATGATGACGCGTATTCAGGGCGTGATCAAAGCGCGTGAATCCAAATACATCATGCTGCACGCGCCAAGCGAGCGCCTGGAAGAAGTGATCGCCCTGCTGCCAGGTGCCGAGCGCCCAACCGTATTGCCACTGGCAGGCGAAGTGAGCCGCGTGGCGATGCACATGGTGAGCAGTGAAACCCTGTTCTGGGAAACCATGGAAAAACTGAAAGCGCTGGGTGCCAGCTCGATCCTCGTACTGCCAATCGAAAAAATGTTGGAGTAACAGCATGAGCACAATCATGACCCCGATTGACTGGCAACAGTGTGATGAACAACAGCAGCAAGCGCTGCTGATGCGCCCGGCGATTTCTGCCTCGGCGAGCATCAGCGAAGTGGTGCGCGATGTGCTGACGAAAGTAAAGGAAGAAGGCGATGACGCCCTGCGTGAATTCAGCGCGCGCTTCGACAAAGCGCAGGTGGAAAACCTGCGCGTCACGCCAGCAGAGATGCAAGCCGCCAGCGACCGTTTGAGCGACAAGTTGAAGCAGGCGATGGCAGTGGCTGTCGGTAATATCGAAACTTTCCATAACGCGCAGATTCTGCCCGCGGTGGATATTGAGACCCAGCCGGGCGTGCGCTGCCAGCAGATTACCCGTCCTGTGCAATCTGTGGGGCTGTATATTCCAGGCGGATCTGCCCCGCTGTTCTCCACGGTATTAATGCTGGCAACCCCAGCACGTATCGCCGGTTGTGGTCGTGTGGTGCTCTGTTCGCCCCCGCCGATTGCCGATGAAATTCTTTATGCGGCGCAACTGTGCGGCGTAAAAGAGGTGTTTCAGGTAGGCGGTGCGCAAGCGATTGCTGCGCTGGCCTTCGGCACCGAAACCGTACCAAAAGTGGACAAGATCTTTGGCCCTGGCAACGCCTACGTCACCGAAGCGAAACGCCAGGTGAGCCAGCGTTTAGATGGTGCTGCTATTGATATGCCTGCTGGCCCATCAGAGGTTTTGGTGATTGCTGATGAAGGTGCCACACCGGCATTTGTCGCTTCTGATCTGCTATCACAAGCAGAGCACGGCCCGGATTCACAGGTTATCTTGCTGACCCCTTCGCTGAAACTGGCAGAAGGCGTGGCGCTCGCAGTGGAAGAGCAGTTGGCACAGCTGCCACGTGCGGCCACCGCGCGTCAGGCACTGGAGAGTAGCCGTCTGATTGTATTGCGCGATCTGGCGCAGTGTGTGGAGATCTCCAACCTGTATGGCCCGGAGCACCTGATTATTCAGACGCGCCAGCCACGTGATCTGGTGGATGCGATCACCAGCGCCGGTTCGGTGTTCCTTGGCGATTGGTCACCGGAATCGGCTGGAGATTATGCCTCTGGTACCAACCATGTGTTGCCGACGTATGGCTATACCGCAACCTGTTCCAGCCTGGGTCTGGCCGATTTTCAGAAGCGCATGACGGTGCAAGAGTTGACGCCGCAAGGCTTCCTCAATCTGGCTGCCACCATTGAAACCCTGGCTGCTGCTGAGCAGTTAGAAGCCCACAAAAACGCCGTTACCCTGCGTGTTGCCGCGCTGAAGGAGCAAGCATGAGCATTGAAGATTTAGCCCGCGCCAATGTGCGCGCGTTGACGCCGTATCAATCTGCGCGTCGTTTAGGGGGTAATGGTGATGTATGGCTGAACGCCAACGAATTTCCACTGCCGGTGCCCTTTGAGCTGTCACAGCAAACGCTGAACCGCTATCCGGAATGCCAGCCGAAGCTTGTGATTGAGCGCTATGCGGCTTTTGCCGGTTTATCGCCGGAGCAAGTGATTGTCAGTCGTGGTGCTGATGAAGGCATTGAGCTGTTAATGCGCGCCTTCTGTGAGCCGGGCAAAGATGCGATTCTGTTCTGCCCGCCGACATACGGCATGTACAGCGTGAGCGCGGAAACCATCGGCATCGAGTATCGCACCGTGGCAGCATTGGATGACTGGCAGCTGAATCTGCCCGCCATTGCCGAACAGTTAGACGGCGTGAAAGTGGTCTACATGTGCAGCCCGAACAATCCGACCGGCAACCTGATCAATCAAGACGATATCCGTAAACTGCTGGAGATGACCGCCGGTAAAGCACTGCTGGTCGCCGATGAAGCCTATATCGAGTTTTGCCCGGAGGCGACTCTCGCAGGTTGGTTGAAAGAATATCCACATCTGGTGATCCTGCGCACGCTATCAAAAGCCTTTGCGCTGGCTGGCCTGCGCTGTGGCTTTACGCTGGCCAACAAGCCCGTGATCGACCTGTTGATGAAAGTGATCGCGCCTTACCCGCTGGCGACCCCGGTTGCTGATGTCGCGGGACAGGCGCTGAGCGAAGAAGGCATTGCGCTGATGCGTAAGCATGTCGCCGAACTCAACGCCAATCGTGCATGGCTGTTTGAACAACTGCCACAGCTGAACGTGGTGCAGAAGGTGTTCCCGAGCGAAACCAACTACATTCTGGCGCGCTTCACTGATTCGCCAAAAGTGTTTAAAACGCTGTGGGATCAAGGCATTATTCTGCGCGACCAAAACAAAAACCCCGGCCTTGCGGGATGCCTGCGCATCTCCATCGGCACCCGTAAAGAGTGCGAGCGCCTGATCGCCGCGCTGCAAGCCTTATCAGTGGAGCAAGCATGAGTCAGAAGACCCTTTTTATCGACCGCGACGGTACCATCATCTCTGAGCCGCCAACGGATTTTCAGGTTGATCGCATGGAGAAGCTGGCGTTTGAAAAAAACGCCATCCCTGCGCTGCTGGCCCTGCAAAATGCCGGCTATCAGCTGGTGATGATCACCAATCAGGATGGCCTGGGCACCGACAGCTTCCCACAGGCTGATTTTGATGGCCCACACAACCTGATGATGCAGATTCTGACTTCACAGGGCGTGAACTTCAGCGACATCTTGATCTGCCCGCATAAGCCGGAAGATAACTGCGATTGCCGCAAGCCGAAAACCAAAATGGTGGAAGCCTGGCTGGCACAAGGCGCACTGGACACCGCAGACAGCTACGTGATTGGCGATCGCCTGACCGATATCCAGCTGGCGGAGAACATGGGCATTCAGGGCCTGCGTTACGGTGCAGAAGGTATTGACTGGGACGCGATCCAGGCACGCCTGACCAAACGTGACCGCCATGCGCTGGTACAACGCAACACCAAAGAGACGCAGATCAAAGTGGAAGTGTGGCTGGACCGCGAAGGCGGCAGCAAGATCAATACCGGTGTCGGCTTCTTTGACCACATGCTGGACCAGATTGCCGTACACGGCGGCTTCCGCATGAACATCGACGTGAAAGGCGATCTCTACATCGACGATCACCACACCGTGGAAGATACCGGTCTGGCGCTGGGTGAAGCGCTGCTGAAAGCGCTGGGCGACAAGCGAGGCATCGGCCGTTTCGGCTTCGTGCTGCCGATGGACGAGTGCCTGGCACGCTGCGCACTGGATATCTCTGGTCGTCCGCATATCGAGTTTAAAGCCGAGTTCAGCTATCAGCGTGTCGGCGATCTCAGTACCGAGATGGTTGAGCACTTCTTCAGCTCCCTCTCCTACGCCATGATGAGCACTCTGCACCTGAAAACCAAAGGCAAGAACGACCATCATCGTGTGGAAAGCCTGTTTAAAGCCTTTGGCCGCACCCTGCGCCAGGCAATTCGCGTGGATGGCAACACCCTGCCGAGTTCGAAAGGAGTGCTGTGATGAACGTGGTGATTCTCGATACCGGGTGCGCCAACCTTTCCTCCGTGAAGTGGGCGATTGAGCGCCTCGGCTACACGCCAGAAGTGAGCCGCGATCCGGATGTGGTGCTGCGCGCCGAGAAGCTGTTGTTGCCAGGCGTGGGCACAGCCCAAGCCGCCATGAACCAGTTGCAGGAGCGTGACCTGATCGATCTGATCAAAGCATGTACCCAACCGGTACTCGGCATTTGTCTTGGTATGCAGTTGCTTGGTCGCGGGAGCGATGAGAATGGCGGCGTGACCACACTGGGTCTGGTGGATGAACCGGTCTCGCTGATGGATACCCAGGGTTTGCCCTTGCCACATATGGGCTGGAACCAGATCACCTCGCAGGCGGGTAACCACCTGTTCCGTAATATCCCGGACGGCAGCTACTTCTATTTTGTGCACAGCTACGCCATGCCAGTGAATGCCGCCACCATCGCTCAGTGCGATTACGGCCATCCGTTCACCGCTGCGTTGCAGAAAGATAATTTCTTCGGCGTGCAGTTTCACCCGGAGCGTTCTGGCAAAGCAGGCGCGCAGTTGCTGAAAAACTTCCTGGAGATGTGATGATTATCCCCGCATTAGATTTAATCGACGGCAAAGTGGTGCGTCTGCATCAGGGCGACTACGGTCAGCAGCGCGACTACGGTAGCGATCCGCTGCCACGCCTGCAGGATTACGAACGTCAGGGCGCGGAAGTGCTGCACCTGGTGGATCTCACTGGCGCCAAAGATCCGGCTAAACGCCAAATCCCTCTGCTCACTACCTTGCTGCGCGGCGTGAATGTACCGGTGCAGGTCGGTGGCGGTATTCGCAATCGCGAAGATGTGGCGGCTTTACTGGCAGCCGGCGCGACTCGCGTGGTGGTCGGTTCCACGGCAGTGAAACAGCCAGAGGAAGTGAAAAGCTGGTTCAACGAGTTCGGCGCGGATGCCATTGTACTGGCGCTGGATGTTCGCATTGACGCCAACAATCGCAAAGAAGTGGCAATCAGTGGCTGGCAGGAAGCGGCTGGCGTAACGCTGGAAGAAGTGATTGGCTGGTATCAACCAGTTGGCCTGAAGCACGTGCTGTGCACCGATATCTCCCGCGATGGCACGTTAAGTGGTTCCAACGTGGCGCTGTATAAAGAAGTGTCTGATGCCTTCCCGGATATTGCGTTCCAGAGTTCCGGCGGCATCGGCTCGCTGGATGACATCGCGGCCTTACGTGGCAGTGGCGCACAGGGCGTGATTGTCGGTCGTGCTTTACTGGAAGATAAATTCACCGTAGCGGAGGCGATTGCATGCTGGCAAAACGGATAATTCCTTGTCTCGATGTCCGTGACGGACAAGTGGTGAAAGGCGTGCAGTTCCGCAACCACGAAATTATTGGCGATATCGTGCCACTGGCGCAGCGCTATGCGCAGGAAGGCGCTGACGAGCTGGTGTTCTATGATATCACCGCCTCTTCCGATGGCCGTGTGGTGGATAAAAGCTGGGTGTCACGCGTCGCAGAAGTGATTGATATTCCGTTCTGCGTGGCGGGCGGTATCAAGAGTGAGGAGGATGCCACGCGCATTCTGCAGTTCGGTGCGGATAAGATCTCCATCAACTCCCCGGCGCTGGCTGACCCGACGCTGATCACGCGTCTGGCGGATCGCTTTGGTGTACAGTGCATCGTGGTGGGTATTGATACCTGGTTCGATGAAGCCACCGGCAAGTATCACGTCAATCAATATACCGGCGATGAATCCCGTACGCGGGTTACGACCTGGGAAACCCTCGATTGGGTGCAGGAAGTGCAAAAGCTGGGCGCGGGTGAAATCGTACTGAATATGATGAACCAGGATGGCGTGCGTAACGGCTACGACCTGGTGCAACTGAAGAAAGTGCGTGACGTGTGTAAGGTGCCCCTGATCGCTTCTGGCGGCGCGGGCACCATGCCGCACTTCCTCGAAGCCTTTGAACAGGCAAACGTCGATGGCGCGCTGGCCGCTTCAGTGTTTCACAAACAAATTATCAATATCGGCGAGTTGAAAAACTTCCTGATCGACAACGGTGTGGAGATTCGCGCGTGTTAACTGCAGAACAACTGGCCAAACTAGATTGGGCCAAAACCGCGGGCATGATGCCCGTCATCGTCCAGCATAACGTTTCTGGCGAAGTGCTGATGCACGGTTATATGAATGAGGAAGCGCTGCAAAAGACGCTGGCGGAAGGCAACGTCACCTTCTTCTCTCGCACCAAGAATCGCCTGTGGACCAAAGGGGAAACCTCCGGTCATTTCCTGCAGGTGGCGAGCATCACGCCGGATTGTGATAACGATACGCTGCTGGTGCTGGCAAACCCGATTGGGCCAACCTGCCACCTTGGCACCTCAAGCTGCTTCTCACCGGCGGCGCCAGATTGGGCGTTCCTCTATCAGCTGGAGCAGCTGCTGGCTTCACGTAAGAGCGCCGATCCTGAGAGTTCTTACACCGCGAAACTGTATGCCAGCGGCACCAAACGTATCGCGCAGAAAGTCGGTGAAGAAGGCGTGGAAACCGCACTGGCAGCCACAGTGAACGATCGCCACGAACTGACCAACGAAGCGTCTGATCTGCTGTATCATCTGATGGTGCTGCTGCAGGATCAGGAGCTGGATTTGAGCACGATTATTAATAATCTGCGGGCGCGTCATAAGTAACAGATTGTGCAATAAGCTGCTCAAAATTGACATTTCAAAACTATTTTGAGCAGCATACTTCTCAAAAAAAGCAAAGCTAGTTAAAATTGAGCAATATACTGCTCATTGGAGGTTAGCATGCTTATCCTACAGCTCTACCTTGATGGAAACTGGCACGACGTTGCCGAGCTTGATGTTAAAGAGCCTTCTAAAGGTCGTGAAAGCGCAGCACTTCTTGCTTATGACTTCAATTATGCAGCTGAACATCTCGACCGAAACGATATCGCTAGCTGTAGTTTGAATTATCCCGTAATGCTGATAGGCAGCCATTTTGCGCAGCCTTGGTTTGGTTTCCTCGACGATATTGTCCCAGCGGGAGCAAGCCGACGTTATTGGATTCAGCATCTTGGTTTACAGAGTAAATCTTCAGCTGAGCAAGATTATGCGCTATTGAAAGCCGGCACCATTGCGCCTGTTGGAAATTTACGTATCAAAGATTCCCTACCCCAACTCCCTGAAAATAGCCAACTCAAGACTCGCCGTTTTCCTGCCGAATGGGCGATTGAGAGAGACAGTGATTTTCTTGAATATGCGCAACAAATGGGAGCCGCCAGCGGCGGCGCAACAGGTGCGGGAGGGGAAGCGCCAAAACTGCTGCTACGACGAAATACAAACAGCGAAGTGTGGATTGATACCTGGCAAGATGATCAACAGAACCGGGATATCCCTTATCTGGTCAAATATCCGCGTGGATCACGAAGCCCAATCGACTGCGACATCCTGCGCGCAGAATATCATTTCTATCATGAGTTACAGGCCATGGGTGTAGAGACGATTGACACGCAGGAGATGTTGCTATGCGAAGGTGAACGATACCCCTCGCTTTGGCTACCACGCTTTGATATTGCGTTTGTTGAAAACAGAAAAGTCATGTACGGGCTTGAATCCATCTATTCGTTAATGAAAAAACCACCGGGTAGTTATCTCAATCATTTTGAGGTCATTCGCTGCCTGGTTGAGCGATTAGCTTTAACAGGTGAAGATCGCGAAAAGTTGGTCAGTGAATGGGTTAAACGTGACATGCTCAATGTAGCATTTGGTAATTCAGATAATCATGGGCGCAATAGTGCCATTCTAAAAAAACCATCAGGGATGTGGCTTGCACCGGTATATGACTTCGCACCGATGAAAGCCGATCCAGAAGGCGTGGTGCGAACAACCCAATGGGGTTCACCTTACGAAGAGGGTGGCCATTACAATTGGCAGTTGATTGCTCAACAGCTCAACGAGTTTATCCCTGAAGCGTCATTACTCAATTCGTTGCGTGAGTTAACCCGCAAGCTCGCTGGGTTAAAATCCCGCCTTGCCGCTCGGGGTGTACCACAGTCAATTCTGGAAATGCCAGGCATTGGTTTTAACTATCTCGAAGAACGTATCGCGGGGTGGCAAATATGAAGAAATCGATGACGCCTTTTGAGCGAGAAGCGATGCTGCTAGGCCTTCTTCAGCAATTTATTGAGGAGAAGTTAACTCATGGCCAACTCTTAATGCAGCTTCGTAAAAAGGTGCTGGGGTTTTCACAGGAACGCTATGCCAGCTTAGCGGGCATCAGTCGTCGCACGTTATCTGACATTGAGCTGGACAAAGAAAGTATTACGCTGACTACGTTGAATCGCGTATTTAAACCTCTGGGATTGAAACTGGGCTTGCTGCCACGCCAAAAACATATGATGCAGGAATTACTCAGCAATCTTACTCAACAGGGAGCCCCTGATGACCACTCATGAAAAACTGATCGTCCTGCTCGACCAGCACAACGCCCGTTATCGCGTGATGGAACATCCCGCGACTGGAAAATGTGAAGCTGTTGCTGAGATTCGCGGGACGGAAGTGGGACAAGGCGCCAAAGCATTGGTGTGCCATGTCAAAGGTAACGGTATCAAACAGCATGTGCTGGCGGTTCTGCCGGCTGATCAACAGGCGGATTTGAGCAAAGTGGCCGAAGCGGTTGGCGGTCGTCGTGCTTCGTTAGCCTCTCCGGCTGAAGTGGATGCGTTAACCGGCTGCGTGTTTGGTGCTATTCCACCTTTCAGCTTCCATCCTGATCTACAACTGGTCGTCGACCCGCTGCTGTTTGAACGCTACGACGAAATCGCCTTTAACGCGGGTCTGCTGGAAAAATCAGTGGTACTGAGTGTGGCGGATTATCGCACCATGCATAATGGTAACGTCATGAAAATAATCTGCTAATTGCCATGGCGGACAGTGATCGGTACTCTGCGTTATTCCACATCACGAAAAAGAAGACCGAAATTATGGCAAGTTCTCGTTTTACTGCCCGCCTGCGTCAGACGCTGGCGCTGGCTGTGCTGGCAGGTTGCGCATTTGGCGCACAGGCAAAGATTGAACAAGTACGCTTCGCTGTTGATCCAACCTACCCTCCTTTCGAATCCAAAACCCCGCAGGGCAAACTGGTGGGTTTTGATATCGACCTGGGCAACGCACTGTGTGAGCAGATGCAAACCAAATGCGTGTGGGTTGAGAGCCAGTTCGACGGCATGATTCCAGCGCTGAAAGCCCGCAAGTTTGATGCCATCCTGTCGGATATGGGTATTACTGAAGAGCGTCTGAAACAGATCGACTTCACCGTGCCGCTCTATGATACGCACACCCAATTAATTGCACGCAAAGGCTCTGGCCTGCTGCCAACGGCTGAATCGCTGAAAGGCAAAACGGTTGGTGTTGAGCAGGGAACCGTGCAGGAGCGCTATGCACTGGCAAAATGGCAGCCACACGGCGTGAACGTGGTGCCTTATGGCGATCAGGCACAGGTTGAAAGTGATTTGATCTCTGGTCGTCTGGATGTGGTATTTACCGATGCAGCACAGGCAGCTAACGGCTTCCTGAAACATCCGCAAGGCAAAGATTTCGAGCTGGCTGGCCCGATTGTGGAAGACCCGATTATCGGTCCAGGTACAGCGATTGGACTGCGTAAAGGTGATGAAGAGCTGAAAACAGCCCTTGATAACGCCTTTGCTGAAATCAAGAAAAACGGCACTTTTGACAAGATCCAGAAGAAGTACTTCGCCACCGATATCTCGATCCAGCATTAATCAATGCAGGGGCGGTCTTCAGGCCGCCCTGTTCGCGCTGCTAACATGAGCAAGCGCAAATTTAGCGGCTTCATACCCGCTCATTTTCACAGCAGCACTATAATTCCAGTCAATAAAATTAATCAGGCACGACGTTCAGCGTGCCGTAGATACAGGACATCGACCACGCCATGCAACAACAACATCATCCCTTGTTAAGTGCTTCCCTCGGTACACAGCGCGAAATCGTCAGCTTTCATTTCGGTACCGATTCCCAGCAGCGCGTTTACATTCAGGCGGCACTGCACGGTGATGAACTGCCGGGTATGGCGGTGGCGTGGTATCTGAAACACAGGCTGCTGGCACTGGAATCGGCCGGGCAGCTCAAATCCAAAATTACGCTGGTGCCGGTGGCAAATCCGCTGGCGATGGGGCAACACTGGCACGGCAGCCATTTGGGCCGATTCCATACGCTTTCAGGTCAGGATTTCAATCGCCGTTTCCCGGCGTTAGGCGATACCCTGGTTGAAGAGTTGGCCGGTTCGTTGACGCAGAGTGAATATGAGAACAAACGGTTGATCCGTGATGCCATTGATCGCCACTATCGCGATCGCATTGCTAAAACCGAACTGGATGCACAACGCTTCACGCTGATGCGTATGGCCAGTCAGGCGGATTTGATGATTGATATACACTGCGACTGGGACGCATTGCCGCATCTCTACACGACCCCGCATGCGTGGCAGGATATCGAGCCTTTAGCGCGTTGGTTAGGTAGCGAAGTACAGCTTCTGGCCCAAATCTCTGGTGGCGAGCCGTTTGATGAAGCCTGCTGCGAGCCGTGGTTAACGTTGGCCGAGCGGTTTGGTGGTGAGTATCCGATGCCACGGGGTTTGTTGCCAGTGACGTTAGAATTACGTGGGGTTGCTGATGTTTCGCCAGAACAGGCGGAGAAGGATGCGGATGCGATTATTAATGCCTTGATTGAGGGTGGCTACATTGCGGGTGAAGTGGGTGAGTCCCCTGCTCTGATCAACCCTGCAACGCCGCTGGCAGGTTGTGAGTATATTCATGCGCCGCATTCTGGGCTGTTGTTGAATCGCCGTGAATTGGGCGAGTGGATCAAGCCGGGTGAAGTAGTGGCAGAGATTGTGGACCCGATTACCGACCAGGTGACGCCGCTAGTGGCAGAGTTTGGTGGGGTGCTGTATGCAAGGAACCTGATGAAGTTTGCTACGGCGGGGATGCTGGTGGTGCGGTTGGCGGGGGAAAATGCGGGTAGAGAGGGAGAGTTGCTGGTGGGGTAAAAAATTGAGGCTTCCCGAAGGAAGCCTCTCTGCTATTAGTCCAGCCACTCAGTGTGGAAAACACCGTCTTTATCAATGCGCTTGTAAGTATGCGCACCGAAGTAGTCACGCTGAGCCTGAATCAGGTTAGCTGGCAGAACTTCTGAACGATAGCTGTCGTAATAGGCGATGGCTGCCGAGAAGGTCGGAGTCGGGATGCCGTTCTGAATCGCGTAAGAAACAACATCACGCAGCGCCTGCTGGTATTCGTCAGCAATGTTTTTGAAGTATGGATCCAGCAACAAGTTTGCGATATCCGCGTTGCTTGCGTACGCATCAGTGATCTTCTGCAAGAACTGAGCACGGATGATGCAGCCAGCACGGAAGATCTTGGCGATTTCACCGTAGTGCAGGTCCCAGTTGTTCTCTTCTGAAGCAGCGCGTAACTGAGAGAAGCCCTGAGCGTATGAAACGATTTTGCCCAGATACAGTGCGCGACGTACTTTCTCAACAAACTCCGCTTTGTCACCGGTGAAAGCTTTAGCCTGCGGACCGCTCAGTACTTTAGAAGCTGCAACACGCTGCGTCTTCAAGGAAGACAGGTAACGAGCGAATACTGATTCGGTGATCAGTGACAGTGGCTCGCCAAGGTCAAGAGAGCTCTGGCTGGTCCACTTACCGGTGCCCTTATTAGCTGCCTCATCAAGGATCACATCAACCAGATATTTACCGTCTTCATCTTTCTTGGTGAAGATATCTTTGGTGATGTCGATCAGGTAGCTGCTCAGCTCACCATTGTTCCAGTCAGTGAAAGTCTTAGCCAACTCTTCGTTGTTCAGACCCAATGCGCCTTTCAACAGCGCATAAGCTTCAGCGATCAGCTGCATGTCGCCATATTCAATGCCGTTATGAACCATCTTCACATAGTGACCAGCGCCGTTTGGACCGATGTAAGCAACACAAGCTTCACCGTCTTCAGCACGCTCAGCGATTTTGTCCAAAATTGGGGCAACCA
>NZ_DAMDQC010000071.1:0-22043 GCF_032082325.1 Pantoea sp. CTOTU50773
ATCGCCAGCCTGATCAGCGGATTTATCTGTGGCGCGGTAGCCGGCATCGGCGGGCTCGCCAGCCACTCCATGGCCTCACCCGGCTTGTTTACCAGCGTACAGTTTTTTGATCCGGCCAACCCGATGAGCATTGTGTGGGTGGGTGGCGTGATGGTGTTGTCGGTGGTGCTTTCATTTGTTCTGACCCTGATTCTTGGCTTTGAAGATATTCCGGTGAGTGAAACAGCGCAGCCTAAACCGGTTGTGGATCCTGCTAAAGCCGTCAATGTGAATTGATTAACTGAGGTTTTTTATGTCTGAAGTGACATTTCCAGAGGGATTTTTATGGGGCGGCGCGTTAGCCGCTAATCAGTCGGAGGGGAGCTATCTGGCGGGCGGTAAAGGCTTAACCACGGTGGATATGATCCCGCATGGCGAACACCGTATGCCGGTCAAACTCGGGCTGGAACCGCGCTTCACCTTGCGTGATGATGAATACTATCCGAGCCACGATGCCATCGATTTTTATCGTCGCTATAAAGATGACATCGCCTTGATGGCGGAAATGGGCTTCACGGTGTTTCGCACGTCCATCGCCTGGAGCCGCATCTACCCGAAAGGTGATGAGTTAACGCCAAATCCTGAAGGTATCGCTTTCTATCGCAGCCTGTTCGAAGAGTGCCAAAAATATGGCATCACGCCGCTGGTGACGTTATGCCATTTTGACGTACCGATGCATTTGGTTACCGAGTACGGTTCATGGCGCAACCGCAAGATGATTGAATTCTTCGCCCGCTACGCCCGCACCTGCTTTGACGCTTTCAACGGGCTGGTGAAATATTGGCTGACGTTTAACGAGATCAACATTCTGCTGCACAGCCCGTTCTCTGGCGCTGGCCTGGTCTTCGGACCAGAGGATAATCGAGAACAGGTTAAATACCAGGCGGCGCATCATGAACTGGTCGCCAGTGCGCTGGTGACGAAAATTGCACACGAGATTGACCCCGAAAATCAGGTCGGCTGCATGCTGGCGGGCGGCAATTTCTATCCGTGGTCATGTAACCCTGAAGATGTCTGGGCGGCGATGGAAAAAGATCGCGAGAACCTGTTCTTTATCGATGTGCAGGCGCGCGGTGCCTATCCTTCCTACGCAGCACGCGTGTTCCGCGAGAAAGGCATTGAGATTGAGTGGCAGGACGGTGATGCAGAACTCCTGCGTCATACCGTGGATTTTGTCTCCTTCAGCTACTACGCGTCGCGCTGTGCCTCAGCCGATATGAACGAGAAAAACAGCAGTGCGGCGAACGTGGTGAAATCGCTGACCAACCCGCACATTCCCCGGAGCGCATGGGGCTGGGGCATCGATCCCTTAGGCCTGCGCATCACCATGAACATGATGTACGACCGCTATCAAAAGCCGCTATTTTTGGTGGAAAACGGCCTGGGGGCGCGCGATGAAATCGATGCCAACGGCGAGATTCATGACGATTACCGTATCAGCTACCTGAAGCAGCACATTCAGGCAATGGGCGAGGCGATAGCCGATGGCATCCCGGTGATGGGCTACACCACCTGGGGATGCATTGATCTGGTCGCAGCCTCAACGGGTGAAATGAGCAAACGCTATGGCTTTGTTTACGTCGATCGTGATGACCAGGGTAATGGCTCACTGGCGCGCACCCGCAAAAAATCTTTCTGGTGGTATAAAAAAGTGATTGCCAGCAATGGCCGCGATTTAAGTGAATAATCTTTGCGATTCACTGCCGGGCGATGTTAGTTCGCCCGGCATGTTTATATAAATACTGCATCAATTTCTCTATTAATGATTGGATCTGATTATCCTGCCAGAGTAAATAGTCCGCGTTTTACGCTATTGAACACCTGTACTCTTTTATAAATGCCGATGGTACTATTTGCGGGTTGAATCCAGCGGAATAGCGTCATGTTACGTTTTGAACCTCGTCTTCACCCTCGTGAAGTTTTATTTCTGCTTTTGGCTCAGCTTAAAGCCGCGCTGATCTGCATCGGTTCGCTGGCACTGTTGATATTGCCGCTATCCCTGCCTGCCGCTGCGGCGCAAAACCCCGCGACGAAAGATGACAAAGCCAACCGTATTGTCAGCGGCATCATTAGCTTCACCCGCTGGCCAGCGTTGCACGACGCCCCACAGTTGTGTGTGTTCAATTCTGCGCGTCACGTCAATTTTCCTGCCAGCGCCACCGCGACATCGCTGCCCTTTAGCGTGGTCTATCTCAACAGTGAAACCGAGTTAGCCAGCAATCGCTGTGATGCTCTCTATTTCGGTGATCAGTCGCCGCAGCAACAGACCGAATTGCTCAGCCTGGAGAAAGGCCACGCCGTTCTCTCTCTGGCTGAAAATAATACCGATTGCGCCATCGGAGCCGCTTTCTGTCTTATTTTTAATGCCGATCATCCGATGTTTGCCGTAAACCTTGATTCACTGGCTCGCAGTGGCGTTCGCGTGAGTCCGGATGTGTTATTGCTGTCGCGCAAAGGAAGCCAATAAGATGAAATTTGAAAAAATCAAAAATGAAAAATCATCTATCCGCATCAGGCTGCGCAAGATCAGCATCATCAACTCCGCCGTTATCTTGTTGCTGTGCTGGTTGCTGCTGACCTCCACTTCGTTACTTTTCATCAAGCGTTATGAGAAGCGCAACCTGGAGTTGATTGCCGCAACGCTGAGCAACAGCCTGACCGCTGCTACCGTCTTTGAAGACAGTTATGACGCCCACAAAAAAATTGCCATGTTGGGCAATGAAGGCATGTTTGCTACGGCGAAACTGGTAACGGACGACCAAACGGTGCTGGTTAACTGGCAAGATCAACAGCAGCAGGATGGCTGGTATGAGAACTTCTTACGCGAATGGATCTACGCGCGCCCGCTGAGCGTCAATATTAATCATGCGGAAAATGTCGTCGGGACGTTGACGCTGGCGGGTACGGTCAAAGGGGCGACGGATTTTATCCGTTACTCAGTGATGATTTTATCCAGCGGTATGCTGTGTGTGCTGATCGTCGCCTTTATGCTGAGCGCATTCTTGCATCGGGGCATTTTGCAGACGCTACGCAATATCACCAGCTCGATTCATTACGTCATCAGCTCGGGTGATTTTTCGCTGCGTATTCCCGAAAGCCCGACCAAAGAGTTTCAGCTGTTTTCGGACGATCTCAACTCGTTGCTCGCAGAGATGCAATCATTACAGGCTTCGTTACTGCGTGATAACCGGTCGTTAGCGGCGAAAGCGTTGGAAGATCCGCTCACCGGACTGGCCAACCGCGCCGCCTTTGTCACGCAGTTAACCCGATTGCTTGATGGCCAATTCGCTCATGAGCGCTTTGTGTTGCTGTTCCTGGATGGCGATCGATTCAAGAGCATCAATGATAACTGGGGACATGCGGCGGGCGATGAGGTGCTGAAAGCCATCGGTTCCCGCCTGCTTGCACTGGCCTATAAACAGGATATGGTCGCGCGCCTCGGCGGTGATGAGTTTGCGATGTTAATAACCAGCCGCGCGACTGAGAAACAGCTGCTGCAGCTGACAGAGGAGATCAGGGAAGCCATTGCGCAGAAGATTATGATCGCGGAAGGCACACCGATCACCACCTCGGTCACTATTGGTTACGCCTGGTCGCAGCATGGCGATACGGTGCAATCAATTCTGGAACGTGCAGATATGCATATGTACAAAAACAAAGGGATAAGTAAGGTACGGGTATGAAAATCAAACTCTTTCTGCTGCTGTGTATTCTGGTTTGCGCGGGATGTCAGTCAAAAGGTCGTTTCACCGCCGCACAGATTGCAGCGATGCAAAGCGCGGGCTTTACTGAAAACATGGAAGGCTGGGGATTAGGTTTATCGGACAAAATCCTGTTTGGGGTAAATGAGTCTGAACTCACCGCGACCAGTAAAGCCAACATCGCCAATATGGCGAAAAATCTCTCAGCGACGGGCATTCAGCATGTCCGCATTGACGGTCATACGGATAATTACGGCAAGGCGGATTATAACCAGCAGTTGTCACTGAAACGTGCTGATGCTGTGGCAACACAATGGGCGTTGGGTGCGGATGTACCGCGAACCAACATCACCACCCGAGGTCTGGGCATGAGCGCCCCCATTGCCAGCAATAACAGTGCACAAGGCCGCGCGCAGAATCGCCGTGTGGCGATTGTGATTACCTCGCCTTAATCTCGCCCTGGTCGAGCGCATAATGGTACAAGCGCTCGACCGCCAGATTCTTCATTTTCACTTCACACATAATGTCGAAATCTTTAAATGACAGCGCCCAGTCGTTTAAATCCTGATTGAAGTAGTAGTCAGAATGCGCACGCAGTTTGGTTTTTGCCACCGTTAAATCGTGCTGATCCGGGAAGCCATGTTCTGGGATTAATCCTTCCTGCGCAATCGAATAGTGTAATACCGGACGCACACCGCGCCACGATTCGATAATTAATGGGATACGCGCATCATCCGCTTTGATAAATTGATTCTCTTTCACCCAGTGATGGTGAATATCCAGCACCACCGGACAGAGATCGCGCGCCTGCAATACATTATCCAGCGAACAAGAGATTTCATCATTTTCAACCGTCAGCATATTGCGTGCTTCAGGAGAGAGACGCTGAAACGCCGCGCGAAACCCCTCGATGCCTTTTTTGCCGTTCATATGGATATTGATTTTGAAATCCTGAAACTGGCGACCATACCCCATTAACACGGCACACAGCGCATGGTACTCCACATCCTCAATTGCCCGATCCACTACCCCTTCATTATCCGAAGCGAGTACGGAATATTGTCCAGGATGGAATGAGAGACGAATGTTGTGAGCGCGGGCAAATTCGCCACAGCGGCCCAGCAGCGGCTGTAAGTCGGGCATCAGTTCGCTGTAGATGGCGGTGGCCTCTGGTACGGTATACAGCGGCAACAGGTCGCTGCCAATCCGCATCATGCGCATCGCATCCGGCAGTTTCGCTAGTTGTTGCAGCGTGAGGAATTGGTTTTCGAGGTTGTTGGTTGCCAGCTGCGACAGTAAACGCGCTTGTTCTTCGCGATCAAGACTCAGGAAACGCGTACGCGTGGTGATTTTAAACGGAAACGGCTGCTTAGCCTGTGCATCGAAGTACTTACACGCAAAACCCAATTTCATTTCAGTCTCCCTTAGAGCAGGCTGAAAGTGTAGCTTGCTCCAGGGAAAGTGCACGGACAGCGGCAGGGCTGCCGCTGTCCGTAGGGTTACACGCTTGGAAAAGTAATGTTGCTGCCCGGTGCTTCGCGATGCAGATGGATAAAGTTCAGGTGACGTTCGTACTGATCGAGAATATCGATAATCACCTGCTCCTTGTTGTAGTCCATCAAATCGTTGCCCTGGCTACCTTCCAGCAGGAATGTCTCCAGACGGTAATAGGTCGATTTACCACTGCGCGCTCGATAGGTAAAGCCCGGCACCGAATACTGCTGCGGCCAGATCTGATACACGAAATCTTGCTCTTCACCCAGCAGCACGCGCAAATCCAGATAACCTAGCGGATGGCCCTCTTCCGGCTCCACGCGGTCCAGTGAAACCCGACCGCCGCGCAACTCCAGTTCTTTCGCCACATCCTGCATTGCCGGGAACAAGACGTTCTCCATCATTTGCTGGGTGTAGCGTGTGCCTGGATAGTTCATCAGACGCGACAGACGTTTCTTCCAGCTCAGGCGATCGTTGCTGGCCGGAATGTACGGTGCCGTTTCACGACTGGCGCTGGCGCGGCGATGGTCTTCCACTTTGAGAGACTTATACAAACCGGCCATCACAAAGAAGATCACAAAGCTGAACGGCATTCCCATGATCACCGTGGCATTCTGCAGCGCAGAAATACCGTTGGTCATCAACATACCCATGGTCAGAACACCAATCGCCACTGACCAGAAGATACGCAGCCAGTTCGGTGCATCACTGTTGATGTCTTTCAGCTTCGAAGTGGAGTTACCCAACACTAGTGAACCGGAATCCGCTGAGGTGACGTAGAACAGCATGCCGGTAATGGTGGCGACCGAAGCGCTGAACTTAAACGCCGGATACTGCGCCAGCAGGCTGTAGAAGCCACGTTCTGCATGCGCCATCACTTCCTGAGCAAAGCCGGCATCACCGTGGATAATTTCATACAGCGCGGCGTTACCAAAGACCGACAGCCACAACAGCGTGAAGGTGAACGGAATAATCAGCGTACCGAGCACGAACTCACGGATAGTGCGACCACGTGAAATACGCGCCAGGAACAAGCCAACAAACGGGGACCAGGCAACCCACCATGCCCAGAAGAACAACGTCCAGCTGTTCATCCACTCTCTTGGCTGATCAAACGCAAAGGTGTTCAGCGTCATGCCCATAAAGCGGTTGATGTAATCACCGACATTGAGCACCAGCGCATTCAGCAGGAAGTCGGTTTTGCCCATGAACAGCACAAACAGAATCAGCCCCAATGCCAGCGCAACGTTGAGTTCCGACAGAATACGGATGCCTTTATCCACGCCAGAGGTCACGGAAATGGTGGCGATAATCACCGACAGCACAATCTACACCGACTGCGCGGTAAAGCCTTCCAGAATATCGAACAACACGTTCAGGTCATAATTGAGCTGAACCACGCCGATCACTAAGGTGGTGGCGATGCCGAAGATGGTCCCCACTACCGCTGCAATATCCACGGTATGGCCAATCGGCCCGTTAACACGTTTGCCAAAGATTGGATACAGCGCAGAACGGATGGTGAGCGGCAAATTGTAGCGGTAGCTAAAGTACCCCAGCGCGATCCCCATCAGCGCGTACATTGACCAGCCAGTTACGCCGTAGTGGAACAACGTCCACACCATGGCTTGTCGGGCGGCTTCCATGGTTTGTCCGGCGCCCTCAGGCGGTTGCATGTACTGCGTGACCGGTTCGGCCACTGAGAAGAACATCAGATCGATACCGATACCGGCCGCAAACAGCATCGCTGACCAGCTTAATAAGCTGAATTCTGGTTTGGATTGCTCTGGCCCGAGCTTGATGGCGCCGTAACGTGAACAGGCCATGTAGATAACGAAAACGATATACAGCGTCGCGGCCAGCATGTAGTACCAGCCAAACGTAGCGGTAACCCAGTTAACCGCAGTCTGAATCAAGCTGGCAGCCAGCTCGCTGTAAAAAATAGTGACAAGTGAAAATGTCAGAATCAGTCCGGCTGAGGTGTAGAACACCACAGGATTGATTCTGTCTTTTTCACTGGCAGGTGGATTAATCATCGATGACCTCTGGTTAATTTCCTGTAATGACTCAATGGATTAGCGTGACCTGTCTGCCAGGCCTTGTTGTTATCAGTACCCCTGTTGTCCCTCCCTGTAGTGCTTTCTTCTGACGATGAGCCGCATAGCCCGGTTCACCGCTGTGCTTTTGTAACAATCGAAGCACCGTATCCTAACAAAATTCTTTTTTATATTGAACGTGCAATCAAAAAAAGTTTAAATAGTCCTCTGACATTGTGGTGGAGCTAGAGTCATGCCAAAGGTGGGAATGCAGCCGATTCGTCGTCGGCAGCTGATTGATGCAACCCTCGATACGATTAACGGGGTAGGAATTAATGACGCAACTATTGCGCAGATTGCCCGCCGTGCGGGGGTTTCGACCGGCATCATCAGCCACTACTTCAAGGACAAGAACGGTTTGCTGGAAGCCACCATGCGCGATATCACTCGTCAGTTACGTGATGCCGTGGCTGCCCGCCTGAAACCGTTGGCGGGCGCGAAGACCGAAGCACGCTTGCTGGCGATTGTCGAAGGTAACTTCGATGACACACAGGTGCACATCGCGGCGATGAAAGCCTGGCTGGATTTCTGGGCCAGCAGCATGCATCAGCCGCAGTTGGGTCGTCTGGAACGGGTCAGTAGCCGACGCCTGTTTTCAACCCTCGCCGCCGAGTTTCACCGTGAATTGCCGCGTGAACAGGCGCGACTGGCGGCTCACGGATTGGCATCGCTAATCGCTGGCCTTTGGCTGCGAGCTGCGCTAAGCGGTCTGCCCTTCAATATCGATGTCGCGAAAACGCTCACCACCCAATTTATCCGTCAGCAACTTGCTGGCGCACTGAATCACTGAGGAAGGAGAAATCATGTCCCGATTCACCGAACAGCAGCTGTATATCGATGGTCAGTTCATTGCGGCGAGCGCAGGTAATACATTCCAGACCATCAACCCGGCCAATGGCGAAGTACTGGCCGAAGTACATGAGGCGGAACAAGCCGATGTTGATCGTGCCGTCGCTGCCGCGCAAAAAGGCCAGAAAGTTTGGGCCGCGATGACCGCCATGGAGCGCTCACGCATTCTGCGCCGTGCCGTCGATATTCTGCGTGAGCGCAACGACGAGTTGGCCGCGCTGGAAACCCTCGACACCGGTAAGCCGCTGAGCGAAACCCAATATGTTGACATCGTGACCGGTGCTGACGTGCTGGAATATTACGCCGGTCTGATCCCGACGCTGGAAGGCCAGCAGATCCCACTGCGCGACACGGCGTTTGTTTATACCCGTCGTGAACCGCTCGGCGTGGTCGCTGGTATTGGTGCGTGGAACTACCCGATTCAGATCGCCTTATGGAAATCTGCCCCTGCACTGGCAGCGGGTAACGCGATGATCTTTAAACCGAGTGAAGTCACTCCACTGACAGCACTGAAGCTGGCAGAAATTTACACCGAGGCGGGCGTGCCTGCCGGCGTATTCAATGTGCTGAACGGTCGTGGCGCGGTCACTGGTCAACTGCTGACTGACCATCCGGGCATCGATAAAGTCTCCTTTACCGGCGGCGTGGCCAGCGGCAAAAAAGTGATGGCGAATGCTGCGGGCTCCACCTTGAAAGAAGTCACTATGGAATTGGGTGGCAAATCGCCGCTGATTATCTTTGATGACGCCGATCTCGATCTGGCCGCTGACATCGCCATGATGGCCAACTTCTACAGCTCAGGCCAGGTCTGCACCAACGGTACGCGCGTGTTTATCCCGGCAAAATTCCAGGCCGCGTTTGAAGCGAAAATCGCTGAACGTGTTGCACGCATCAAAGCGGGTGACCTCAACGATCCTGACACCAATTTCGGCCCGCTGGTGAGCTTCCCCCATCGTGACAACGTGATGCGTTATATCGAATCCGGTATCAACGAAGGCGCGCGTCTGCTGTGCGGCGGCAAACGTCTGAGCGGCGCCGATTTCGATGACGGAGCCTGGGTTGAACCGACCGTATTCACCGACTGCCGTGATGAGATGACCATTGTGCGTGAAGAAATCTTCGGGCCGGTGATGTCGATTCTGACTTACGAAAGCGAAGAAGAAGTGGTACGTCGCGCCAATGCTACCGATTTCGGTCTGGCTGCGGGCGTAGTGACGCAAGACCTGAACCGCGCACACCGCGTGATTCACCAGATCGAAGCGGGTATCTGCTGGATCAACACCTGGGGCGAATCTGCCGCCGAAATGCCGGTGGGCGGCTACAAGCACTCTGGTATTGGCCGTGAGAATGGCCTGATGACCTTGCAAAACTACACCCAGGTGAAGTCGGTGCAGGTCGAGTTATCCCGTTTTCAGTCCGTATTTTAATTGAGCTTTAACCTGAGGAGCGACTAATGGAATTTGATTACATCATTATCGGAGCCGGATCCGCAGGGAACGTTTTGGCAACAAGACTGACCGAAGACAGCAGCGTGAATGTGCTGCTTTTAGAAGCGGGTGGCCCTGACTACCGCTTCGATTTCCGCACGCAGATGCCAGCCGCGCTGGCTTATCCGCTACAGGGAAAACGCTATAACTGGGCGTATGAAACCGAGCCAGAACCGCATATGAATAACCGCCGCATGGAGTGCGGACGCGGTAAAGGTCTGGGCGGATCATCGCTGATCAATGGTATGTGTTATATCCGCGGCAACGCGATGGATCTCGATAACTGGGCGCAGCAGCTTGGGCTGGAAAGCTGGAGCTACCTGAACTGCCTGCCCTACTATCGCAAGTCAGAAACCCGCGATATTGGCGCCAATGACTATCACGGCGGTGAAGGCCCGGTAAGCATCACCACCTGTAAACCCGATAACAATCCGCTGTTTGCTGCGATGATCGAAGCCGGTGTTGAAGCCGGCTATCCACGCACGGAAGATTTGAACGGCTATCAGCAGGAAGGCTTCGGACCGATGGATCGCTTCGTCACGCCGAAAGGTCGTCGATCCAGCACCGCGCGTGGCTATCTCGATACCGCCAAAAAGCGTCCAAACCTGAAGATCGTCACCCATGCCACCACCGATCGCATCCTGTTTGAAGGCAAGCGCGCGGTGGGCGTGGAATATTTGCAGGGATCGGGCAACACGCCACATCAGGTGCATGCGCGACGTGAAGTTTTGCTGTGCGCCGGTGCCATCGCCTCGCCACAGATTCTGCAACGTTCTGGCGTGGGCGCTGCTGCGCTGCTGAACAAATTCGACATTCCGGTGGTACATGATCTGCCGGGCGTCGGCGAAAACCTGCAAGATCACCTCGAAATGTACCTGCAGTACGAGTGTAAAGAACCGGTGTCACTCTATCCGTCGTTGAAATGGTGGAACCAGCCGAAAATCGGTGCAGAGTGGCTGTTCAACGGCACTGGCGTCGGTGCCAGCAACCACTTTGAAGGCGGTGGCTTTATCCGCAGCCGCGAAGAGTTTACCTGGCCGAACATTCAGTATCACTTCCTGCCAGTAGCGATTAACTACAACGGCTCCAACGCCGTTGAAGCGCACGGTTTCCAGTGTCACGTGGGTTCAATGCGTTCACCGAGCCGTGGGCATGTGCAGATTAAATCGCGCGATCCGCGTCGTGATCCGGCTATTTTGTTCAACTACATGGCACATGAACAGGACTGGCAGGAATTTCGTGACGCGATTCGTATTACGCGCCAGATCATCAATCAGCCCGCGCTGGATAAGTATCGCGGCAAAGAAATCAGTCCGGGCCTCGATTGCCAGACTGATGAACAGTTGGATGAGTTTGTGCGTAACCATGCGGAAACCGCCTATCACCCCTGCGGCACCTGCAAAATGGGCAGCGATAGCATGGCGGTGGTTGATGGTGAAGGTCGTGTGCATGGATTGCAGGCGTTGCGCGTGGTAGATGCGTCAATTATGCCGTTGATCATCACTGGCAACCTGAATGCCACCACCATCATGATCGGTGAAAAGATCGCGGATAACATTCGTGGTCGCCAGCCGTTGCCGCGTAGCGAAGCAGATTACTTCGTCGCTGGCGATCTGCCGGTGCGTGGTGAACCGAAGCGCGCTTAACCGTTTTTATCAGGGTGGCTCTCGTCACCCTGCTCATTTCCAGCTAGCTTTGCAGATAAGCCATAATCAGCCGCTGTAACTCAAGCTTAATGTCATCTGAGCCCAGTTGATCGCGTCTTGCGGCATCATGCACCCCCTTTTACAACTTAAAGCAGGGAGGTTCGTCATATTCTGCAGTGACTGACGCTCCCTTCTTTCCTGTAGACTGATGACGCACAATTGCCGGCATTTAGCGTATTGATGCAGCTTTAAAGTATGTTGTAACTAGTAACGCGTTTGCTTTACATCTTTTGTTAAAACTCATTCCCACTCAATCGCCTGTAAAAATCGTTCAAGAATGGCATTCTGGCTGCGCCCTTTGCGTGTCACCACGGCGATCTTACTGGTGAAGTGGAAACGTTCCGGTGCGATGGCGTGCATCATCTTTTTCTCCACCCACTGTGCGGCATAGTGGTCAGGCAAGAAACCGATAAAGCGGCCGGTGAGAATCAAAAAGGCAATGCCTTCGCGGTCGGTTGCCGTGGCATTGCAATTGAGTTTCTGGTGCATGGCAATCGCTTCTGCCGTCATGCGAAAAGCGGGTGCGATGGCATCACATCCCTTCAGTTGCGCTTCATCTGGCTCGAGGGAAAACAACGCATGGGTGTTGCTACAGTAAAGCTGCGACCGCTCATCATATAACGGCATGTAATCCAGGCCGGAAATCGGCGAAGTGACTGGCAGCGCACCGACGTGCAAGCGACCATCCATCAGCCCTCTTTCAATCTCTGCGGCCGTCATCATGCTGATATTCAGCCGAATATCGGGACCTATCTCATGCAGTTTCTCCAGCGCATGGGTAATTTTCATGCGTGGTTGCGTGACCAGATTATTGATAATCCCGATATTCAAATCCCCGCGCAGCTGCTTATGCATCTGATTAACCTGCAGGCGAAACTGCTCGATAGCCGCCATCATACTCTCGCTGTGTCGCAGGATCTCACGCCCTTCTTCGGTCAAGGCAAAACCCGCCCGTCCGCGTTGACACAATCGCATGCCAAGTCGCTTTTCAAGATCGCCCATGTGCAGGCTAATGGCCGATCGCGTCATGCCCAACAAACTTTCTGCTGCAGAGAAGCTGCCGCTCTCATTCACAGTTTTAAACAGGCGCAATAATTTGAGATCAAAGTCGGTGACCTGCGCGAGCGATTTGCTTTTCATATAGGTGAGTAAATCAATAACTGAAGATGAATTAATAGGGATTTAACTTAACTAACCGTTAAATGCAAACTCTTCATACACCTGTCTGGAGAAACATCATGTCTGATGCTGTCAACACTACCGATCTCAATCTGCAAGCGCACTGGATGCCGTTTACTGCCAACCGGAATTTCCAGCGCGATCCCCGTATCATTGTCGGCGCTCAAGGCCGCTGGCTGGCTGATGATAAAGGACGGCGGATTTTTGATAGCCTTTCCGGTTTATGGACCTGTGGCGCGGGCCACTGCCGCAGTGAAATCCAGCAGGCGGTGGCGAAACAACTGGGTACGCTCGATTATTCCCCCGGCTTCCAGTACGGCCATCCTCTGTCATTTCAGCTGGCAGACAAGATTGCCCAGCATATGCCGGGTGATCTAAACCATGTGTTCTTCACCGGATCGGGCTCGGAATCAGCAGACACGGCGGTGAAGATGGCGCGCGCTTACTGGCGCATCAAAGGCCAGCCGGCGAAAACCAAATTTATCGGACGCGCGCGAGGTTACCACGGCGTAAATATCGCCGGAACCAGCCTGGGCGGCATTGGCGGCAATCGTAAGATGTTCGGTCAGTTTATGGACGTTGACCATATTCCACACACGCTGCAAACCGATCTGCCCTTCACTGCTGGCCAGGCCGAAACCGGCGGTGTGGCGTTGGCTAATGAGATGCTGAAACTTATTGAGCTGCATGATGCTTCTAACATCGCCGCCCTGATTGTTGAGCCTCTTTCCGGCTCTGCGGGGGCGATTATCCCACCGGTAGGCTATCTGCAACGCTTGCGTGAAATCTGCACCCAGCACGATATTTTACTGATCTTCGATGAGGTCATTACCGGTTTTGGCCGCATGGGCCGCTGGAGCGGCGCTGAGTATTTTGGCGTCATGCCCGATATTCTCAATTTCGCCAAGCAAATCACCAATGGCGCGGTGCCGCTGGGTGGCGTGGTCGCCAGCAGCGAAATCTACAACACCTTTATGGCGCAAAAACTGCCAGAACACGCGGTTGAATTTGCTCACGGCTACACCTACTCTGCCCATCCGGTGGCCTGTGCGGCGGGCCTGGCGACGCTGGAGTTACTGGAACATGACGCGCTGATTGCGCAATCCGCCGAGCTGGCACCGCATTTTGCCCATGCACTGCATGCGCTGCGTGATTGCCCGAACGTCATCGATATCCGCAACTGCGGTCTGGTGGGTGCCATCCAGCTTGCTCCGCGCGACGGCGATGCCACCATTCGACCGTTTGAAGCGGGCATGGCGCTGTGGAAAGCCGGTTTTTATGTGCGCTTCGGTGCCGATACGCTGCAGTTTGGCCCGATGTTCAATACACAGCCTGCCGAGTTGGATCGCTTGTTTGACGCTGTAGGTGAGACGTTACATCACATAGCGTGAGGAAAATGAGTTGATTGGTCATACTTAACAACATCTTCTTCATACTCTCTGCCGATTCTTCTGATTCAATACCTTTTTGCATTCAGTCTGGATCGGCCATGCTCCGTCGCCACTTTCTTACCGGTTTACTGCTCTCCCCCTTTGCTGCGCGCTGCGGCTTTAGCCTGGCCGCTTCCTCGCCAAAACCCGCACAGGTATTGCCCTTGTGGCCAAAACAACCGCCTGGTGGCGGTGGACCTTTAGGGGCGATGACGTTTAGTGCCAAAGGTGCGCAGCGGAATATTGCCATGCCGACGCTCACCGTCTTCAAGCCTGTTCAGCCGAAGGGACGCGCCGTACTGATTGCGGCTGGCGGCGGCTATACGCGTATCGAAATGGGCAAAGAAGCCTGGCCCGCTGCCGCGTGGCTGGCGGCTCAAGGCTACACAGCGTATGTGCTGAGTTATCGCCTGCCGCAGGAAGGCTGGAAAGATGGCGCGTTAGTGTCACTTCAGGATGCACAGCGCGCACTGCGTATCGTGCGCCACCGTGAGAACAATGTCAGCGTATTGGGCTTTTCGGCTGGCGGGCACCTGCTGGGAATGGCGGCGAACCGCGCGGATTTTCACGCTTATCAGGCCAGTGATGCAATGGACAATCTCCCCGCAACGGCCGATCGTGCCGCGCTGATCTATCCCATCATTACGCTTGAGCCACCTTATGAACACACCTCCACGCATAAAGTGTTGGTCGGGAAAGACGCATCACTCAGCGCGGATACCGCCTGGTCGGTTCAATCCTGTGTTAATCCGCAATCACCGCCGTTTTTCCTGGTGCAGGCCGAAGACGATCCTGTTTCCGATCCACACAACACCTTGATCATGGCTGCCGCGTGCAAGCAGCAGCATGTGCCGGTTGAGATGCATCGCTATCCCAGCGGGGGGCATGGTTTTGGATTGGGTAAGCCCGGCACACAAACGACTGAGTGGCCGGGACATTATCTGCAATGGTTAAACGCTTAACGCGGCGGAAGGTTGAGCCAGGCCCGCCAGCAACGTCTCCGAACTGGCCACCGCACCAAAAATACCGCCCTGCATGTGAATCATGCTTAGTGCCGCTTCGTGGTGTTTTAGCTCGGTCGCGGCGCAGCAATCGGACAGCACCAGACATTCGAAGCCGCGATCGTTGGCTTCGCGCAGCGTGGTATGCACACAGACATCAGTGGTAATACCTGAGATGATAAGATTACGTATCCCCCGACTGCGCAGGATCAGTTCAAGATCGGTGGCATAAAAAGAGCCTTTGCCTGGCTTATCAATGATGGTTTCACCCGCCAGTGGCGCCAGCTCCGGGATAATTTCCCAGCCCGGCTCACCGCGCACCAAAATGCGGCCACAGGGACCGGGCGCACCGATTTCCGCCTGCATCCGTTTTGAGCGCCAGCGTTTATTGGCCGGCAAATCACTCAGGTCAGGACGATGGCCTTCACGCGTATGGATGATCGGGAAGCCCAACTCCCGCATGCGTGCCAGCACGCGCTGCAAAGGCGCTATCGGAGCGCGGGTCAGTGCAATCTCATAGCCCATGCTATCGACGTAGCCGCCCTTGCCACAAAAATCGGTCTGCATATCGATAATGATCAGTGCGGTATCCGCAGGCGTACACCGCCCATCAAAGGGCCAGGGATAAGGTGTTGAATCAATGGTGAATTCAGGCATTTTTCTGCTCCATCAGGCTCGCTGCGTTTTCACGTTTCAGTTTGACAATCAAAGTGTAACTGGCAGCAGCCGTCACCAGGCCAATCACCGCTTCACCAAACTGCGGGAATTCAATGTGGGCAATCACCGCACACAAGCTGCCAATCGCCCAGGCGGCAAAAGCGCTACCGCGCAGACGACGGGTTTTGCGCTGCTCGCTGATTCTTGCCATGAAGATCAGGTCAACGATCATGACCGCACCAAACGGCGGTACCACGATGCCGAGCAAACTCAGCCACTCGAGGAAGTAAGACCAGACGCCCGCCAGCGCCAGTGCCCCGCCGATGGCGCCGAGGATCAACGTCCAGACTCGCATCTTGCTGCTGAACAGATGGCTAAAGCCAACGGCACCGTTGTACAAACAATGGGTACAAACCGAGCCGAGGTTAATGAAAACAAACAGGAAAGCGATGATGGAGAGTAACGTGCCATGGTTCATCAGCATTGGCAGGAAATTACCGCCATTATTGACCGGATCAACCGCCGCGCCCACCGCTACAATCACCACACCGAACAGATATGAGATGACGTTCGCCATAGGAAAGGCGGAAAATGCCGCGATAACCGCTGATTTGCCGTCTTTCGACCAGCGGGTAAAATCCGCGGTCATGGTGCCCGAATCGGCGAATCCTGCCACCACCATGGTCACCGCCGTTCCCATGCTCATGGCGCCGACTGCACCAGTGCTGCCTTTGAACTGAGTGATGGTGCTGAAATCGTGATCCTGCCCAATCAACCACAGTGCGACCAAACCGAGCATCACAAACAACGGTGCGGCAATCATGCCCAGGATCGACAACGCACGCACGCCGAGGAAGGTGACGCCGGTATACAGCACCATGGCGATAGCGGTCACCGCGAGTGCGTTCCAGCCAAAGGTTTGGTTAATGACTGTACCAGTTAAACCCGTTTGAAACGCATACCAGCCAATCACGACGGTCGAGAGAAAACCGGAAACGAGGATATAGCCTTTAGTGCCAAAGGTACGCTTTGCCTGCAGGGCGAAGTTCATCCCGGTGTTACCTGCAAACCAACTCAGTGCGCCAACATAAGCGAACAGCACCAGATTGCCGAGCAGGATGGCAATCAGCGCGGGCCAGAAACCCAAATGCCAGGTAATAATGCCACCAAACAACGCGTTGGTAAGGATCATCGGGAAACCGAACCAGACAGCTGATACCGACCGCGTCGAGTGACGGTGACTTAAAGGTACCGGTTCGTGTTCAAATTCCTGCTCCAGCGCAGGGGAGGATTTGTTACTCATGGGCAACTCCGATTAAGTCAGGATAAAGGTGATTCCACGGTTGGATGCGCTCGAAAGCGGCACTTGCCGCCAGCACCAGGCCATCGTCCAGATGACGACCCACGATTTGCAGACCAATCGGCAAGCCACTGGCGGTGAAGCCCGCAGGGATTGAGGCCGCCGGTTGGCCAGTGAAATTGAAGGGATAACAGAACGACAACCAATGATCGCTGCGCACCATGCGCCCATCGATGATTTCCGGTCCCTGCATATTGAGCGGGAACGGCGGCACTGCCAGCGTTGGCGTCAACAGCAAGTCGTAACGCTGCATAAATCGCCACAGCTGATTGCAGATCTTCTTGCGTGCGGTATTGGCGTCGGTAAAGTGTTCAGCGCGCCATTCGCGTTGCAGCATGGCGCTCAGATGAGGTGACATGCGTGAGCCCAGTTCGCTTTGCATCTGACGCATGCCTGTGAGATCGCTTTCAAAGGCCACCAGCGCGGCAAAGGTGGCGCCTTCATCGGCAATCCCTGGATCAACCTCTTCTAATTCCGCCCCCAGTTCACGGGCGAAATGTCGAGCGGCCTTAGTGACAACGTCACGCACCTCTTTATCGACGGCGATGTAGCCAAAATCGGCACTAAACGCAATGCGCAGCCCGTTTAAGGGTTTTTCCAGAGAAGAAATCCAGTTCACGTCGCTGCAGGGAATGGAGTGACGATCGCGCATATCCGGGCCAGCCATCACTGACATCATCAGTGCGCTGTCTCGCACCGTGCGTGTCATGGGGCCAATATGCTCCAGTGATTCCCAGCTAGAGACGCCGGGAAAGCGTTCATCGCGGCAGCCGGGCCATAACGGCACCCGCCCCATCGAGGCCTTGAATCCATAAACGCCGCAGTGCGCCGCTGGAATACGTACCGATCCGCCGCCGTCACTGCCCAATGCCATCGGGCAAAGGCGAGCGGCGAGCGCCGCGCCGGATCCGGCACTGGAACCGCCGGGCGTTTTGCTCAAATCCCAGGGATTGCGCGGTGAAGGAAACAGCGGATTGTGCCCAACGCCGCTATAACCAAACTCGGGCGCAGTGGTTTTCCCCAGCAGCACAGCATCAGCAGCCAGCAGGCGCTCGACGGTGATGTCGTCATCTTCAGGTATGAAATCGGCATAGGCTGCCGAACCGGAGGTGGTTTTCACACCCGCCGTGCAAATGAGATCCTTTACCGCCAATGGCACACCCGCAAAAGCCCCCAGCGCTTCACCGCGTGCACGCTTCGCATCCACCACTGATGCCTGCTGTAACGCCAATTCGGGTGATGCCGTACAAAAAGCCCGAATCAGTGGTTCGCGTTTTTCCATACGATCCAACGCGGCTTGCGTCAATTCGCGGGCAGACACTTCGCCATTGCGGATCAACGCTGCCAATGTAGTAGCATCCTCATCCAGTAAAGCCTCAAACATGATTCATCTCCCGATTTGGTCATTTAACGGGATTAATGCAGTTTGCGTGCCAGAAGGTGCCAACAATCAGCGGCGAGGAGATAACGCCTGATGGGATACGGACTTGGATACAAGATCGAATACTTATGTTTCGTTTTAATGCATTCGGTTTAACAGGAAGCACAAAAATAGCGCAGCAATGCGCCATTTTGGTCATCACCGATGCAGGCTGCTTTCAGCGTTGCTAAATGTCACTGGATGGATAAAACATCATCGGAAAATACAGCGCCACGTCATGCAGTTATAACCTGCGTATTATTCGATTTTTAATTCATTAAACATTTCATAAACGACATCACGAATAGGATAATACTTATCACGGCTAAAATGAGAAATGTGGCAGGGTGTGCGAGGTTAAGTCAGGTCTCATTTCCCATTATTTTATCTGAGGGCGAACGGGTGAATTATTTCGATGTATCCATTCTGGCCGTAATACAGGGGCTGGCAGAGTTACTGCCGGTTTCCAGCTCTGCACACGTCATTATGACGGAGAAACTCCTGGGGCTGGACCCTGCGGCCCCCGATATGACACTGTTGCTGGTGATGCTGCATACCGGCACGATGTTCGCGGTGATAGTTTACTTCTGGAATAACTGGCGGGAGACCTATTTCAGTTCGAGCCGTGCATTTAAGAAGAATGTTTTTTTAATTATTCTCGCCACCGCAGTGACCGGCGTAGTGGGTTTAGCGCTAATGAAGCTGATTAAATATTTCTTCGCCGCGAACGCCGACACGTTCGAAATAGAATCCTTATTCAGTAACAGTAAAATAATCGCCAGTGGTCTCGCTGCAGCAGGCTTATTAATTATCCTCTCTTCACGCCTGAAAGAAAAAGATCGCGGCGAACTTTCGCCCTTAAGCGCTGCAGGTATTGGTTTCGTTCAGGGTTTATGCCTGCCATTTCGCGGTTTTTCTCGTTCTGGCGCCACGATTTCTACCGGTCTTTCATTGGGTGTGGCCCGTAAACGTGCGGAAGAATTTAGTTTTGCGTTAGCCGTGGTGCTGACACCGGCGGTGATCGTTAAAGAGGGCCTGCGTGCTTTCAGTTCAGGTTCTGCTGGTACGGTCACAGTGAGCAGCGGCGTGCTTCTGCCCAGCCTGGTGGGCATGATATTAAGTTTTGTCGCCGGACTTCTGGCGCTACGCTGGCTTTCCCGCTGGCTGGAGCATGATCGCTGGCATCTGTTCGGTGGCTATTGCTTGTGCGCTGCGGCACTGATTGGTTGGTTGGGCTGACTCGCGGATTGAGCTTCTCTGAACCTCAGCAGTGAAATCATTGGCATGCTGCTTGCAGGTTGTCTATACAGGTAGGTAACCTCGAATGACAGACAGGGATAAAGATGAAGCTCAATCCAGAACAACTGCGCGCAAAAGCCAAACGCACACTGCCCCATTTCGCTTTCGACTATATTGATGGTGGCGCAGAGGGGGAAGTGACGCTCAATCACAATAGGGCTATCTTTCAACAGTGGCGATTTTTACCCTCAGTATTACGCGATTCCAGTCAGCGGAATATCGGTGTTGCCCTTGGCCGCACGCAGTTGGCTGCCCCACTTCTTGTTGCTCCCACTGGCTATAACGGCATGCTGAGAAATCAATCCGATCTCATGCTCGCCCGCGCTGCGGCTCAGGCGGGCATTGGCCATATCCAGAGCACCGTTTCAACCGCTTCTATTGAGGATATACAAGCGACTGGTCATCAGGAACGTTGGTTTCAACTTTACGTCCTTAAAGATAAGCAAGTAACTGAGAATTTGATCAGTCGCGCCAAAGACGCAGGCTGTACTGCTTTGGTGGTGTCCGTTGATGCGGTGCATTTTGGTCATCGTGAGCGCGATAAGCAGCACTATCGACGGCCCATGAAACTCTCATTCCCGGCACTCTGTGACGTGGCGATGAAACCGGGCTGGGTGCTGCGCACTCTGGTGCCACACGGTATGCCGGGCTTCGGCAATCTTAAGCCTTACCTGCCCGCTGAAAAGCAACAAGGAGCCGGCGGTGCCACTTACTTCGCTCAGCAAATGGACCAGACCTTGAGCTGGGAAACGCTGGCGTGGATCCGCTCACTGTGGGACGGCGCGTTGTATGTGAAAGGCATCATGACCGTTGATGATGCCCTTATGGTGCAAAAAATCGGTGCTCAAGGCATTGTCCTGTCGAATCACGGCGGCAGACAACTGGATTGTACCGCCAGCCCAATGTCTGTGCTTGCCAGTGTGCGAGCGGCGGTCGGTGATGAATTTATCATCCTGATCGACAGCGGTTTCCGCCGCGGCACCGACGTGATTAAAGCGCTGATCCTCGGGGCTAATGCCGTATTGATTGGACGGCCCTTATTGTATGCGGTGGCCGCAGGTGGCGAAGCACTGGCGAACGAGGTGATCACTGCGCTGGTTCAGGAAGTTGACCGCACGCTGGCCCAATTAGGCTGCAACACCCTTGCAGACCTGCGGCCAGAGATGCTGCAGATCAGATAGAGGCCAGATATCCCCCATCGACATACAGAATCTGCCCGGTGATATATCGGGCAGCCTCCGAGCTAAGAAAAACCACACTGCCGGCCAGATCGTCGAATTCACCAAATCGACCAAGCGGGATTTTTTTCTGCATCGCGTCGCGCCACGCGTCATCCTGATAAAACACCTGAGTCATTTCCGTTTCGAAGTAACCGGGACCGATGCCATTCACGCGGATGTTATGCGCCGCCCATTCCGCGCTCAGCGTGCGCGTCATCCCCGCCAATCCTGACTTGGAGCTGGCATAGGCAACAGCGCCGGGCACGCCCACACAGGTGGTCAGCGAGCACACATTAATGATCGCACCGCCGGATGCCGCAGAAACCATGTTTTTCGCCACCGCCTGAGCACAAAAAAATGCGCCCTTGAGGTTAGTGCCAACAATGGTATCCCACAACGCTTCATCCACTTCGAGCGAAGGGCGAATCTGTTCGGTGCCTGCATTGTTAATCAAAATATCCACCCGCCCCGCAGCGGCTAGCGTCTGTTGGATGCTTTCAACCTGAGTGACATCCAGAATCAGTCCCTGTGCCTCTACGCCAGAGGCGCGCAACTGCGCCACCGCGGCTTTTAGTGTAACCGCATCACGACCGGTGATCGTCACACGCGCACCGGCCTGAGCCAACGCCTGTGCCAGCGCATAACCAATGCCACGTGTCCCGCCCGTGACCAATGCGTTTTTACCTTGTAAGGAAAATGACGTCATGACACTCATAATTTGATTACCGTTTTCAGGAAGGCCGATTTGCCCTCAATCAGCGTCTGATAGGTTTCAGGCACATCATCCAGCTGCACCGGTGGCGCGATAAGCCTTGTTAAGTCGTCCGCCAGCAAGGCCATGATATCCAGTGCCGCCTGCTGTTCATGCTGGAAGACACTGCAACCCACCAGCGTGATCTCCCGCTCCACTAAAGCATTCAGATCAATGCCGTCCGTATGGTGAAATATTCCGACCATCGCAATGCGACCACCCGAAGTTATCCCTGCGATCAGCTGCGAGAGTGCGGCAGGAAATCCTGAGGCTTCAACACCCAAGGCATATTTTTGGGGCGTGGACAGCGGCACGACAGAAGCGATCAATTGATAGCGCTGCGCATTCGGTTCG
>NZ_DAMDQC010000072.1:0-21988 GCF_032082325.1 Pantoea sp. CTOTU50773
GCATAGGCGTGTCGATTATCTCGGCGGCCAGCCTGTCGTTTCTGGGGTTAGGCGTGCAACCGCCGATGCCGGAGTGGGGCACCATGATGAGTGATGGGCGCAACTTCCTTGGGCTGAATATTTACGTGTCGCTGTTTCCCGGACTGGCGATTTTGATTACTGTGCTCGGCTTTAATGTGCTGGGCGACGGCCTGCGTGATGTGATGGATAAACGTTTATGAGTACAACACCGGCAGTGATCTGCCTCGATCTGGGCGGTTCGTTCGTGAAGTTGGGTGTGATGGATGCGCAGCAGCAGCTGACGATCCTCGATCAGCAAAAAATCCCGGCAGACAGCTGGCCGGATTTTACCGCGCTGGTGAGCCGCATGATCCAACAACATCAGCATTTCAGCACGGATTCACCGCTGGCGATCTCCACTGCGGGCATCGTGGCACCGGATAGCGGTGAGATGTTTGCCAGTAACATCCCAGCCTTTCATCAACGCAACCTCAGCCAGGCGCTGGGAGAGTTACTGCAACGTAAAGTGATCGTGCATAACGATGCCGACTGCTTCACTTTCGCGGAAGCGCAGGCAGGTGTGGGCAAAGGGCACAAAGTGGTGTTTGGCGCCATTCTCGGTTCCGGCGTCGGCGGCGGTTTGGTGGCAGATGGGCGAATCATCACCGGACAGAATGGCCTGACGGGTGAATGGGGCCATGGTCCGATTACGCTGACCGAAGTGGACATTGAAGGCGAGACAATACGCTTGCCGCGCCAGCCTTGTCCCTGCGGTCAAAAAGGTTGTCTCGATAGTTACGGCGGCGCGCGCGGGCTTGAGAATCTCCATCGCACTTTGCATGACGTTAATGCGAGCAGCCTCGACATTATCGCCGGCTGGCAACAGCAGGAAGTGCAGGCTAATCGCACGATTCAGGTGTGGTTACAACTGGTAAGTCAGCCGCTGGCTTACACTATCAATATCACTGGCGCTTCGCTGGTGGCGGTGGGCGGAGGATTGGCTTCGGTGACAGCGTTGATGGAAGCATTGAATGAGGAAGTGCAGCGTTATGTGTTGCGCAGCACTCAGCATCCTTTAGTGGTGCCCGGCGTGTTTGCCCATAACGGCGGAATGATCGGCGCGGCGCTGCTAGCACGGCAGGTTGCTTAACGAAAATGCACACACTGCAGCGGTGCCGGTCAACATACCCTTGCTTTGCGCCGTGATGGGCGCAAGGCGGCTAATCAACGATTAATTAGCAGCCACATAATTCTCTGCCATCGAATTTTCATTTAAATCAGTTATCATGTTCCGCTAAATCCTTTCAGTCTCAACGATGGTGGCCTTCAATGCCGCCACGATTGTGATTGGATTCTTCACCTGCGTTACTGGAAAACCATGTCATCTGCACAACCTCAACTTAATCAGCTGCCGGAGCAGGCATCGCTGCCACGCGCCAGTGTGCTCAAAGCGCTGTTTGCGCTCGGCACCGGTGGCTTTGCCATTGGTACCGGCGAATTCGTCATCATGGGCCTGCTGCCCGATGCCGCCACCGGCCTCAATGTTTCTATCCCTACGGCGGGCCACCTGATCAGTATCTACGCGCTGGGCGTGGTGATCGGCGCACCGCTGTTGGCTGTGCTCGGTGCTCGCGCTTCACGCCGTAACTTCCTGATGACGCTGATGGGCCTGTTTGCCGCGGGTAACCTCTTTAGCTCGGTAGCACCGGGTTACTACTCAATGCTGCTGGCGCGTTTCCTCGCCGGTTTTCCGCACGGCACGTTCTTTGGTGTCGCCGCATTGGTCGCTGCTGGATTGGTAGAGCGCAGAAAACGTGCTCAGGCCGTTTCGATGGTGCTATTTGGCCTGACGATCGCCAACCTGCTTGGCGTGCCTGCGGTTACCGCGATTGGACAGGTGTTTGGCTGGCGTGAAGCGTTCGCCATTGTTGGCGTATTAGCGCTGTTGACCATAGTGCTGGTGGGCATGTGGGTGCCGAACGTGGCGGGTGACAAAACCGCCAGTCCGTTGCGTGAACTCTCGGCGCTGACGCGCAAGCAGGTGTTGCTGACGCTGGCGATTGGTGCGATCGGCAGCGGCGGCTTGTTCTCGGTGTTCAGCTACGTGAAACCTACGCTGACCGAACTGGCACAAATGCCAGTGAGTTGGATTCCGGTGGTGCTGGCGCTGTTTGGACTCGGCATGATTCTCGGCAACGTGGTGGGGGGGCGTCTGGCGGATCGTGGACTGGAGAAAACCATTCGCATGGTGCTGATCTGGTCGGTACTGGTGCTGAGTGCCTTTGTGTTCACCGCGCACTATGCGTTTGCCGGTTCACTCAACGTGATGCTGGTCGGTACCATGGTGGCGCTGGCGAGCGTGCTGCAAATCCGTTTAATGGATGTGGCGGGCGATGCGCAAACCATGGCGGCGGCGTTGAATCACTCGGCATTTAACCTGGCGAATGCGCTCGGCGCATGGCTGGGTGGCGTGACCATTTCTGCGGGCCTTGGCTGGCAGTCTACGGGTTGGGTCGGTGCGATTCTGGCGGTGTTGGGCTTGTTGATTCATGGTATCGCGGTGCGCGATGCACGGAGAAAGTCGATTACGTTTGCGCATGAAAGCGCCTAGTTGATTCTTATCGGGCGGCCATCAGGTCGCCCGTTTCATTATCCTGCCAACTTTTCCTGCAAAAACGCCATAAATACTCGATTCACTTCGCTGCGCTGACGATGCTGTGGATAGAGCGCGTTCAGGTTGAGTGAGGAAGGCTGCCACTCATCCAGCACGGTCATCAAATCACCGCTGGCTAAGGCCGGTGCCACGATAAACTCCGGCAGTAGAATCAGCCCCAATCCAGCCACTGCCGCATCACGCAGCATCTCGCCATTATTGCTCACCATCGGGCCTTGCACCGCCATCACCTTGCGTTGTTCACCGTTAAACAGTTCCCAGCCGGTCTGGCTTTCTCGCCCGTAACGCAAACAAGCATGATTGAGCAGATCCTCCGGTTCACGTGGTGCGCCCGCGCTCTGAATGTATGACGGACTGCCGCAGATCACGCGGCGAAATACGCCCAGACGTTTGGCGATCAAGCTTGAGTCGGGCAGGGTGCCAATACGGATCGCCATATCAAAGCCTTCACCGACCATATCGACGTAGCGGTCCGCCAACTCCACCTGGAACTGCAATCCGGGGTGCTGACTGAGGAACTCGGCGATATACGGTGACAAATGGCTGATGCCAAACGACATCGGAACACTAAGACGAAAGCTGCCTTGCAACACCTGTTGCCGGCCAGATACCGCCTGCTGGGCTTCCTGCACATCATCGAGAATACGTTGCGCATGTTGGGCAAAGAGTTGGCCGTTATCCGTCACCGACAGTTTACGCGTGTTGCGATTCAGCAGACGCGCACCGAGTGATTCCTCCAGCGCGGCAATACGGCGGCTAACGTATTGCTTCGACAGCATCAACTGTTCGGCGGCGGCGGTGAAGTTACCGGCTTTAATTACTGCGACATAAATACGAAGATCTTCTATCTGCATATTGTCCACTTTTCGGTGACAGTCATTGTCAGGTTAGCGCATTGTTGGGCAAATTAGTTTACGTATACTTATCCTCATTCGGAAGGGCAAGCGTCTTTCCACCGCACATTTGAGGAGCAAACCATGATTGAACAACGTCTGTCAGAACAACGCGGAGTGGGTGACCACGGTTGGCTGAATTCACATCACACTTTTTCCTTCGCGAATTACTGGGATCCTAAACAGACCGGCTTCTCCGATCTGCTGGTAATCAATGACGACCGTGTCGCACCGGGTCGTGGCTTTGGTGCGCATCCACACAACAATATGGAGATCATCTCCTATGTGCTGGACGGCGCGCTGGAGCATAAAGATTCAATGGGCACCGGTTCGGTGATCGTCCCCGGTGATGTGCAGTTGATGAGCGCGGGTAGCGGTGTGACGCACAGCGAGTTCAACCACTCGAAAAGCGACAACGTGCACTTCCTGCAAATCTGGATTGTACCGGGCGAGCGCAACACCCAGCCGGGCTATCAGCAGATCTCCGTGCCAGAGAGCGAGAAACGCGGGCAACTGCGTTTGATTATTTCGCCGGAAGGGCAAGAGGGCAGCCTGAGCGTACGTCAGGATATCCGCATCTATGCCGGTTTCTTTGATGGTGCCGAGCAGCAGACCTTCGCACTGGATGCCGATCGTTACGCCTATATTCATGTGGCGCGCGGCAGCATCGAAGTGAACGGTGTGAAATTCAAAGAAGGTGACGGTGCGCGAGTGCGTAATGAGAGCGCATTGCACTTCGCCCATGGCGATAACGCAGAGGTGCTGCTATTCGACCTGCGTCCGCTGGAAGTGAATCATCCACAGCGTTAAAACAGGTCAGGGCGTCTTAACGGACGCCCTGAAGCCTATGCGTTTTGCTTGCTTAACGTCGGCATGAATGAGCAACACAATGCTGCCTATGTCGCGCTGACCGGTTTGCTTAAGCTTCAGTGAGCTTTCAATCAAGCTTCCATCTTTATGGCGAGTTGAAGAAGGGACGTACCAGGGTTCGCCCCTTATCAGCACCGCCTTACAACAGCGACTGCGGTGCGACCGGTTTGCCGGTTTTCAATGACTCCAGCGCTGCATCCGCCAGTAATAGCGCCTGCAACCCATCATTCCCGCCGGGGTACTGGCCTTCGCCTTTTGCCAGCGCCTCAATGAGGGTCGCCAGTTCATTGCGGTAAGCATCGGCATAACGCTGCAGGAAGAAGTGCTGCGGCTTCTGCGCCACCACCCCGTTTGCCACGGATTTCACCAGCTGTGATTCCAGCTGATTCGTTACCTGCAACATCCCTTCGCTGCCGTGTACTTCAATACGCTGATCGTAGCCGTAGCTGGCACGACGGCTGTTGGTGATCACCGCCATCTTGCCGCTGGCGCAAGTGAGGGTGACAACGGCGGTATCGACATCGCCCAGCGCTTTAATCTCGGGATCAACCAGCGCCGCCGCGCTGGCATATACCGATACCGGCTCTTCATTTAACAACCAGCGCGCCATGTCGAAATCATGAATCGTCATATCACGGAACAGGCCGCCAGAGACTTTAACGTACTCGGCAGGCGGTGCGCCTGGATCACGCGAGCTAATGGTCACCAGCTCGGTTTCACCAATCTCGCCATCACGCAGACACGCCTGCAAATGCGCCATGCTCGGGTCAAAGCGACGGTTAAAGCCAACCATCAATGGCACGCCTGCTTCACGCACCGTGGCTAAACAGCTCTGCACGCGCTGCAAACTTAAATCCACCGGCTTCTCACAGAAGATGGCTTTTTTGGCGCGCGCGGCGGCTTCAATCAAATCTGCATGGGTGTTAGTGGCGCTGCAAATCGCCACCAGATCAACCGAACTGTCCGCCAGAATGGTGTCGAGATCTGCCACTTTGGCACCGTATTTCTCTGCCAGCACATTAGCAGCAGGGGCGTAGACATCCATCACATACGTCAGACGACATTGCGGATGCGCGGCGATATTCCCAGCGTGGATCTGTCCAATACGGCCAGCACCTAAGAGAGCAACATTGAGCATTTTTTTAATTCCTATAAGGGCGACAGGTGATGGCGCTATTAAGCGTATTGGTGAAGTTTTAAGTCAAAGCAAAGCCTGAAACGGATGCTAAAAGGATGAGGCCGATCACATGAAAATTTGAAGTTAATGACCTCAAATATATGATTGTTCGCTGGATTCATGGAGTTATAACAATTTGATTATCAGTGTCTTATCAAGCTACTGTTTCATCCATGAGGTGAAGGACATCAGGAAATATCATGACGCTGCAAAACTGGAAATCGCCATCCATTAAAGCCATCGCGCAGGAAGCGAGCGTGAGTCCTGCCACCGTTGACCGCGTGCTCAATGGACGGGAAGGCGTGCGCGAGGTGACGCGCAAGAAAGTTGAAAATGCCATGGTGCGGTTAGGACTGAGTGGCACAGAAGACCCTCGCGGAGCGGCAAAGCGTATCGCGATTGTGTGTGAATCCGGCACCAGCTTTGTCGCGCAGCTTGAGTTTCATGCACGCGCGGTAATGCGCGAGCGTCCGCAACTTCACATCACACTGGATACGTTGCCGAGTGCGCAATTCCACGCTGACCGCTTTAGCAAGCTGATTGAACGCCGCGCTACTGAAGCCAGCGGCATTATTCTGGTGTGTCGCGATGACGTGAAGATCAACCGTGCGGTTAAAGCCGCCATTGATGATGGTGTGCAGGTGATTTGCCTCACCAGCGATCTGCCCAATTCGCGGCGTACTGCTTATGTGGGTATCGATCAGACCGCTTCAGGCGCGACTGCCGGTTGGTTTATGGGCCGCATGCTGCCGCCGCAGCAACCAGGCAATATTCTGCTGATTTGCAGTTCGACCTATCGCACCCAGGAGGAGCGCGAGATCGGCTTTCGTCGCGTGCTGCGAGAGGCTTTCCCGTGGCTGACGATTCGCGACCGCGTCAACATTAACGACGAAGCCGCAACCGCCTGGCACAGCGTGAAAAAGTGGCTGGAAGAGGGCAAACCGCTGGCCGGAATTTACAACACGGCGGGCGGCAACGAAGGCGTAGCTAAAGCGTTAGAGGCATTTGGTGTACAGGATCAGGTGATCTTCGCCGGGCATGAGTTGAGTGAATCGAGTCGCTTGCTGCTGGAGAAAGGGACCATGGATATGGTGCTGGGGCATGACATGCGGCGCGAGATCGAGCAGTGCCTGGAGATATTTGAAAAGCCGCTGAGTGAGCGCTTGCCGGAGGATGTGAAAACGCCGCTGCTAATTTATCACCGCTATTCTTATTTTTCTTGAACTTCAATCAGCTAGATTTCCAGTACCCTTGAAACATGCTTATTTTCAGCATGGTGTTGAAATATTGTGCAGCTGACGTATCATGTAGTTATGTTTCTACATTCTCAGGAGGCTGTTATGGGTATCTCAACAATTTCGAGCCGTTCGTTCAATCAGCAGGTATCAGCTGCGAAAAAACTGGCGGAGGAAGGCCCTGTATACATCACTGATCGCGGAGAACCAGCCCACGTATTGATGACGTTTGAGGAATATAAAAAGCTAACGGGTACACGACGCAATATCCAGGATGCACTTGCTATGCCCGGTGTCGCTGATATCGATTTTGATCCTCAACGAGTGGACATAGACTTCAGGGATGTGGATTTTTCATGAGATATTTGCTTGATACCAATGTCATTTCGGAAATGCGTAAGGCAAGGACGCCCAAAATTGATCCACAAGTATCCAACTGGACGGATACGGTAGATGCGGGTGATATGTTCATATCAGCGATTACGATTATGGAGATCGAAAAAGGCATCCTTCAGGTGTTGCGAAAGGATGTGCGTCAGGGAGAAATGCTACGCGAATGGTTTGCATCAGTGGTATTACGTGAGTTTTCAGGCCGTGTACTGCCTTTTGATGCCGAAACTGCCATTTATTGTGCGAGCCTCCATGTACCCGACCAACGTTCCGCGAATGATGCAATGATCGCGGCCGCTGCCTTTCGTCATGATATGACTGTAGTTACGCGAAATACCAGGGACTTTGAAGGACTAGGCGTTATGTTGCTCAATCCATGGGAGTGGCAATAACATCATCAGAACACATTTAAGAATCAGAATAAAATAATAAGACTAATAAGACTAATAAGACTAATAAGACTAATAAGCGATATGTAGCTATTTTAATTGCAGGGTTATTTAATTGAACGAAATCCGGCGCTGTTATTGACCGGTATCTATCAGCCTCGTATTTCTTATATCCAGGTCAATAACTGTATTATCGAACTAAATGTCATTTACCAACGTCAATGAATTATTAATGCAGAGGGGCTGAGCCTTCATTTGCTCTGGCCGTTTATCCATGTCCAACCCCTTCGATTTCGTCCCTTGCGGCTTCAATCACCCGCTCTGAGAGTTTAGCCAACATATCCTGTGGGCGTTGACCACCAAGAAAGCTGTTCACTGACAAGAACCAGAACGCTATTCCCCAACCATCTTTATGATCTGCGAATATCTTCAGCACATCAGAGAGCGCTTTCAATAATAGCGTTCAACTGTCTGTGTGATTAATTTTTACCCACATTCAATCCCTCCTCGCAACTATCCCAAACCCAACAATTTTTGAGCTAAATTATCATTTAGAGCTATGGACGTGAATTTGCTGCGTCAGGGTGAACAGGTTGCCACCGCGTCTGACTGCCAGGCATGCCACACTGCACCGGGCAGTAAAACCGCTTACCGCGGTGGATACGGTATTGCTTCGCCGATGGGCACCATTTACGCCACCAACATTACGCCGGATAGCAGCGGCATCGGCAATTATAGCGAGGCCCAGTTCTCCGAGGCAGTGCGGCACGGTGTTCGCGCGGACGGCGCGCAACTCTATCCGGCGATGCCATATACCTCTTACAGCATGATGACCGATGAAGATCTGCACACGCTTTACTACTACATGATGCATGGCGTCAAAGCGCAGGCGTAGCACAACCCGCAGACCGATCTGCCGTTCCCGTTTAATCTGCGCTTCAGCATGCGCTTCTGGAACATGATGTTCGCCAACAACAAGATGTGGCAGAACGATGGCAGCAAAAGCGTGGAGTGGAATCGCGGTAACTATCTGGTGAACGGGCTGGCACACTGCAACACCTGCCATACTCCGCGCGGATTTATGATGCAGGAGCAGCAGGATCGTCCACTGGCTGGCGGACCGCTGGGTAGCTGGTATGCGCCAAACATCACGTCGGATGAGGTGAGCGGAATTGGCGGCTGGAGCGATGACGAGTTGGTGCAGTATCTGAAAACCGGACGCGCACCGGGCAAAAACCAGGCGGCGGGCGGTATGGCGGAAGCGGTTGAGCACAGCCTGCAGTATCTGCCGGACAGCGATTTACATGCTATCGCCACTTACCTGAAAGGCACCGCACCGATTCGTGATGAAGGCGACACTATTCCAGCCTTCAGCTACGGCGCGCCTTATGATGTGGAAAACAGCGTGCGTGGGCGCAATCCGAACAACGCCAATCACTCGCTGGACAACGGCGCGGCGCTGTTCAGCGGCAACTGCGCCAGCTGTCACCAGCCGGATGGCGCGGGCAGTGCTAATCAGGCCTATCCATCATTGTTCCACAACACGGCAACCGGGCTGCGTAATCCGAACAACCTGATCTCTGCCATTTTGTTTGGTGTGCAACGTGACACCGCCGATTATCAGGTGCTGATGCCGGGCTTCAGTTCGCCGTCCTATGTCGACAAACTGAATGACCAGCAGGTCGCCGATATCAGTAACTTCGTGTTAGCGCATTACGGCAATGCCGAGGTTACCATGACGGCGGGTGATGTGGCGTGGGTGAGAAAGGGCGGTCATCCACCGCTGCTGGCGCGTCTGCAACCGATGATGTTGCCGGGTATGATCGGCGCGATCATTGTGTTGCTGGTGGTGATTGTCGCGTGGCGCTTGATGCGTCGCAGGCGTGTAGATTGATTCCAGGTGCGCAAGAATGCGCACACTACAAACTGCATTAACCTTCGCAAGGTCGCCTATTATGGCGACCTTGTTGCGTGTCATGTTACGGCATCAGGTTACACCTGCTATTTCAGCCACCAATCCTAATCAATCATCCCGCCAAAAATCGTATGGCTGCGCTTGATGGCTCTAAAACCAGAGAATTTTGCCCCTGCGATCACGCCGTAAGTAACACAGTTTCTTAACATTCATCTCAGTGATTAGGATCGCAATAATTATTACCAAACTCTCTTTAATAAGAAGCCATAGAGTTTACGCATGGTTGCGCAAAGAGAGAGGGCGTTATGCACGAGAAAATCCCCGGAACACGTTGGTATCGCGTTATTGCCCCGATTTTAATTACCTGCATCATCTCGTTTATGGACCGTGTGAACATCAGTTTCGCGCTGCCGGGCGGCATGGATCAGGACCTGGCGATCACCAGCCAGATGGCCGGTATGGTCAGCGGCATCTTCTTTATTGGTTACCTGTTCTTACAGGTACCAGGCGGATGGATCGCGGTGAATGGTAGCGGTAAACGCTTTATCGCCTGGTCACTGATGGCGTGGATGGTGGTCTCTATCGCCACTGGCTTCGTCACCAACCACTACCAACTGCTGGCGCTGCGCTTTGTGCTGGGTATCTCCGAAGGCGGTATGCTGCCAGTGGTACTCACCATGGTCAGCAACTGGTTCCCGGAAAAGGAACTCGGGCGCGCCAATGCCTTCGTGATGATGTTCGCGCCACTGGGTGGCATGTTTACCGCCCCGATTTCTGGCTACATCATCAACGTACTCGACTGGCGCTGGCTGTTTATTATTGAAGGTTTGCTGTCTGCAGCGGTGTTGCTGGTGTGGTGGCTGGTGATCGCCGATCGCCCGGAAGAGGCGCGCTGGCTCCCTGCCCGTGAGAAAGCGTATCTGTTACGGGAACTGGCCCGCGAGCGCGCCGCGCATCGCAGTGCTGCGCCAGTGAACAAAGCGCCATTAAAAGCGGTTTTCCGTAATTCTGGCTTGATGAAACTGGTGGCACTGAACTTCTTCTATCAGACCGGCGATTACGGCTACACGCTGTGGCTGCCGAGCATTCTGAAAAATCTCACCGGCACGAATATGGCGGGGGTGGGGTTGTTAGCGGCGATCCCGTTTGTTGCCACTGTTCTGGGGATATATGCGATTTCGTGGCTCAGCGACCGTACAGGAAAACGCCGTTTGTGGGTGATGGTTTCCCTGTTCTGCTTCGCCGCTGCGCTGCTGGCATCGGTGGTGCTGCACAGCAATATCGTCGCGTCTTATATCGCGCTGGTGGTGTGCGGTTTCTTCCTGAAAGCGGCGACCAGCCCATTTTGGTCAATTCCCGGACGTATTGCCTCGCCAGAGGTGGCGGGAGGTGCGCGTGGCGTAATCAACGGGCTGGGTAATCTGGGCGGATTCTGCGGGCCGTACCTGGTCGGCATAATGACGATGCTATATGGGCAGAGTGTGGCGGTGTGCTGGCTGGCGGGATCGCTGGTAGTGGCCGGCATTATTACGGCACTGCTGCCGCATAATTGCGATATCAATCCATCAGCTCCACGTAAAATCGGGGCGGATGAGCGGTTGATGAGCGTTAAGTAAATGGGTGCGCTGCCGTTAGCAGCGCAACGCTTGCCACGCAGACACCATTTTAGAGTGGCACTTAAAGTTCATTAGTAACAGCGTGCCAAATTCTTCATATTCAAATTTATCGAAGATTTTTTCCTTTCCAGACCCCAATTATTTGAATAAATCTCCCTTACTCGGTTTGTCTCAATGCTGGTACGTAAGTATTTCACAAATAACTCGCAAGCGAAATGAAATAACCCTGCGCGGCATGATATGAAAGGTGTATGATTTTTTTTGAGACTTAAGTCCAATGTAAATCAGAAAAAGCCTAATTAATTGCAACATTGCGTGGGTATTCGCATGCCACTGACTAACGCCAGGGTACTTAATCTGGGAACGACTTCGCTCGTGCTGTATTCAGATTGCCAATACACCGTAGCGGGTATTTCAGCCATGATGCGTGAGAGATTTCCACAGCAACAAACCGACAGTGCTATCATTATCGTCAATGCTTGCTCGGTGTCTTTAGAGGCAAGAATGAATGATGTTTTTGTCTTACGAAAAAGATACGGCGAGCGCGTATTTATTTTCGTGCTGACGCAGGATAAGGACAATTACGAGGTCTATTCCCGGATTCATTTTGTTTCGCTGAGATCCTCAGCCAATGCGCTGCTGTGCTATATCATGAGTGCGGTGCTATTGCATGAGAATAGAGGCGTAATGTTGTCGCTGCAAAGTATGCAAATCATCTACATGAAATCACTGGGCGTTGAGATTGCCGATATTGCGGCGCTGATGAACAAAAGTTACTCAACCATCAAAAATAATTTGTCATATTGCAAAAGACGTTTGCATATCAGGAGTTCATTCTCTGAGCGAGCGCTGATCTCTATTGCGAAAGGCATTGTCTCTAAACATTAAGAAGGCTGGTTATGTCACAACTGGTTTTGGTCTTTATATTATGTATCGTGTTGGCATTTTCAATTTACGCCATTTTTCATGGTAAAAAGAAAAAGCGTTTTTACAGCAAAAAAAATTCAAGTCGTCGTTAGGATCCCAACATGTCAGCGCCCAGCCGCCGCAATCCGGTTGCTTGGTTTCCTACAAGATATAAGCGGCAGGGTGGAGAACGGCGGTAGACATCAAGTCGAAAGCAGGGCGCGCTTAAACGAGAAAATATGAGCACGGGCCGCATCGGCCGCGCGTTGCTTATCGCCAGACTTCAGCGCCTCAATAATCTCATTATGCTCCGCAATGACTTCATCCATATGGACAACATTGGACAACGTTGTCGCCCAAAAGCGCTGTGCCTGCGCATGAATCACACTCAGAATATCTGACAGCCGACTGTTTCCGGCGATATCGGCCAGCACCTGATGAAATTCGCGATCCAGCAACATCATTTCCTCGCGACTACGTGATTCGCTCGCTCTGGCGATTTGCTGGTTCAGTTCGCGCAGCTGTTGAATGTGTGAATCAATAACTTTCTGACTGGCTAGCTCAACACACAGGGTTTCATTGACCAATCTCACCTCAATTAACTCCAGTGCATCATCTATCGACAAAGGTGCCACCATCACGCCTTTGCGCGGGATGATCTGCAACAGCCCCTCGGTGGCCAGCCGATGAATCGCTTGATTGATCGGCGTCCGACCCATTGCCAAATCATCCATCACCTGAGCGGTATTTAAATACTCCCCTGGTTTGTAGCGAAGCGTGATGAGCTTGTGCCTGAACGCCAGATAAGCCTGTTCATTCAAAGAGAGGCTCTTTTCCCGGCTGGCTGGGTTCACATTTTCAGTAACTGACTCACTCATCACGACGTTCCTTTTTTTGCCAATGAGACATATTACACAAAAATCTGGCATGAAAATCGCTAGTTTGAAAACACAGTGAAATTTCACAGTGATTTTTCAAATGGAGATCATCACATGCACCTTCAGTTCACAACCGGCGATAAAGCCGCTAGCACGCTCGATGTCGAGGTTTCCCATTTCATTATTGCGGGTTGGGCCGGACGCGATAGTGATGCGGTGTTGCACCATATCAGGGAGCTTGAGGCACTGGGTGTGCCCGCTCCCGGTGCAGTACCGTTGTTTTACCGCGTTGCGACCAATCAACTGAGCCAACAGCCACTGCTGGAAGTGGTCGGCGATGAAACCTCCGGGGAAGCTGAGCCCTTTGTGTTTTTCCATCGGGGCGAATGGTGGGTCTCCCTCACTTCAGATCACACCGATCGTTATCTGGAAACCTTCAGCGTTGCCCTTTCCAAACAGGCCTGTATTAAACCGGTTGCCAGCAAAGCCTGGCGCATGAGCGAGGTGGTTGAGCACTGGGATACGCTGGAGCTGACCTCGTGGATAAAAGAGCAGGGCGAATGGGTGGTTTATCAGCAGGGCACGCTGGCCTCATTACTCACGCCGCAAGATCTACTGGCCCGCTATCTGAACGGCAACACCGCACAAGAAGGATTGGCAATGTCCTGCGGCACGCTGGGTGCGATTGGCGGTATTCGACCTTCCAGCGAATTTCGCATGGCGTTGCACGACCCGCGCCTGAATCGCACGCTTGAACACGCTTACTGCACTGGCGCGCTGCCAGTGGTCGCTTAAGGAGCATGCTAATGACCACACTCTGGCAAGCATGTCAGCAGCTTCAGGCAGGTAATGCGTCTCCTGAAGCTTTTACTGAATCGGCATTGCGCGCAGCGCAGGATCCGTCAAAAGAGGGGGATCTTGTTTTCACCACCCGCTATGCCACCCAGGCCGCTCAACAGTCAACAGCAGCGAGTGCGCGCTGGCAAACACAGCAAGCCTTCAGTGCTATTGATGGGCTGCCTGTCAGCATCAAAGATCTCTTTGATGTGCAAGGCGAGCCAACCACGGCGGGTTCACATTTGCTCCTGAATGCAGAACCGGCAGCAGCTAATGCCCACGTGGTTGATCGCTTACATCAGGCTGGGGCGGCGATTATCGGTAAAACCAACATGACCGAATTTGCCTTTTCCGGGCTGGGTATCAATCCGCATTACGGCACACCGGCTAATCCGTGGCGTCGCGAAGACAAACGCATTCCGGGCGGTTCTTCTTCTGGTGCGGCTGTCGCCGTGGCAGACGGCATGTGCCTGGGCGCTATCGGTACTGACACCGGTGGATCGGTGCGTATTCCTGCTGCGCTGTGCGGCTTGACCGGCTTTAAACCCACCGCGAATCGCATCAATCAGGCGGGTACGTTACCGCTCTCTGCCTCGCTCGACAGCATCGGCGTGATTGCCCATGACGTGCGCAGCTGCTGGCTGCTGGACAGCGTCATCGCGGAACAGCCGCTTGAACTCCAGCAGGTGGAGTTACGCAGTGCTCGTTTCGCTATCCCGCAGACCCGCGTGCTGGAGGGACTCGACGAAGACGTTGCGCAAGCCTGGAAAAATGCCATCGAAGCACTGGAACAGGCCGGTGCCACCCTGGTTGCACTGCCGCTTGAAGAGCTTGATGAGTTGAACAGTATGAATGCGCGTGGCGGCATTACCGCTTACGAGGCATGGCAATGGCATCAACAATCCGCACTGGCGCAACCCGAAGCTTACGATCCTCAAGTGTTAGCGCGTGTGCAGCGCGGCAGTTTGCTGACGGAGCAAGATGCCCGTGAACTTCATCAACAGCGCAAAGCGTGGCAGCACCGCATTAATAGCGCGCTGGCAGACTTTGACGCCTTACTCATGCCCACCGTTCCGCGTATCGCACCGACCCTCGCTTCTCTGGAGGATGCGCAGCAGTACATGGAGGTCAACGCGCTGATGCTGCGTAACACCAGCGTAATCAACATGCTGGACGGCTGTGCACTCTCTTTACCCTGCCATCAAACCGGTAGTGCGCCGGTTGGCCTAAGCCTTGCTTCTGTTCATGGTGATGACGCCCGCTTAATCAGCTGGTCGCTCGCCGTGGAAACTGCCCTCAACTGGAGATCCTGATGATGACTCAATCCCACGGCATGCTGTTTGTCGCCACTAACATTGGCGCTGAAGACGAAGCGGACTTCAACCAATGGTATGACCATGAACATGTAGAAGAGCGCGTCGCGATTCGTGGCTTCTTAAGCGGAACGCGCTATCAGGCTATCCATGCCGAGCGCAAATATCTTGGCCTGTATGAAACCGAGGCGCTGGAAGCCTTTACCAGTGCGGATTATCACGCAGCCTTCACTCGCCAGACCGAATGGTCAGTGAAAAATCTGCAAAAGATGGTTAATCCAATGCGTCGGGTCAGCGCGATCACCCATAAGCATGGCAAAGGGACCGGCAGCCATCTGGCGGTGGTGACGCTGAAAGCGCTGGATGCCAGCGTGTTGACTGCGTGGCAGCAGCAAATTAGCCATACCCCGGGCTATGTTGCCTCCAGTTTACTGACCCCGGATGTGGCGCTCAGTTCTCCGTTGCCGATGGAGAGTAAAGGACAGCGGCAGATGCTACCGATGCTACTGATTCACTGCAGTGACGCATCAAGCTGTGACCAACTGGCCGCACACGCGGCGGAATTGATGACCGGCGATGTTCAACGCTATGCCTTTAGCTGGCAGTTAACTAAACAGGAGTTGGCACATGGCTAATACAGACTCTTCATTGCAGCAGACGGTGCGTGATAAGCGCACGGCTTCGAAAACCGGGCGCCTGGCCGCTGCCAGTTCCATCGGCACCGCGCTGGAATGGTACGACTTCACCGTCTACAACATTATGGCGGCACTGGTGTTTAACCATGTGTTCTTCCCCAGTTTTGATCCGCTGGTTGGCACCATTCTGGCGTTTTCGACCTATGCGGTAGGTTACATTTCACGTCCGCTGGGCGGTTTTGTGTTTGGTCATCTGGGGGATGTCGCAGGGCGCAAAGCCGTGTTGATCATCACGCTGGTGATCATGGGCGTCACCACCGCCTTAATGGGCTTGCTGCCCGGCTATGCGGTGTGGGGCATCTGGAGTCCGGTGCTGTTGGTCGCGCTGCGTTTTGTGCAGGGTATTGCACTGGGCGGTGAATGGGCGGGTGCCGTTTTACTGTCGATGGAGCACGGTGATGCTGATAAACGTGGGCGTAATGCATCTTTTGCACAGGTGGGGCCTTCCTGCGGAACCTTGATTGGCACCGGGTTTATCACCCTGGTGACGGTGATGATGAGCGGCGATCAGTTTCAGGCATGGGGCTGGCGCATTCCATTCCTGCTGAGTCTGTTGCTGGTGCTATTTGGATTGTGGCTGCGTCGTGGGGTAGAAGAGACACCGACCTTTGTCGCGATGCAGGCTGCGGAAAAAACGACGCATACGCCACTGAAAGAAGTGTTTGTCAACTATCCGAAACAGCTGCTGATTGCGGGGGGATCGCGTATCGGTTCCGATGTGCTGTACGCGCTGGTGGTGGTATTTACCCTGACGTACGTCACCACCGTATTACAGCTGCCACGCCCGCTGGCCTTGATGGCCACGATGTTGGGCGCAATAGGGAATGCGATCACCGTCCCAATGTTCGGCGCGCTATCAGATAAATGGGGACGCCGACCGGTTTACATCACGGGTGCTGTATTAGCTATCGTCTGGTCTTTCGTGTTCTTCGTGTTATTAGACAGCACGCAGCCGGTGCTGATTGTGCTGGCGGTGATAGGGGGGCTGCTGATCCACGCAATCATGTATGGCCCACAAGCCGCGTTCGTCACTGAACAGTTTCCCAGCCACGTTCGCTATGCCGGGTCATCACTGGCTTACACGCTGGCCGGTATTGTCGGTGGAGGGTTTGCGCCGTTGATTATTACTACGCTGTATAAAGAAATGGGCAGCACGCTGTGGGTGTCGCTGTACGTTACGCTGGCGCTGCTGATCACGCTGTTTGCCGTGTGGAAGGCAAAAGAGACGGCACATAAGCCGTTGTAACTAAGTGGATTACGGCAGTCATTGAGTGTGGGTGGCCTTAGGGCCGCCCACAGCTACCTGACATTATTCACATCTCCACCCCTTACTCCTCCCAAAGCAGCGGTACACAATTCTCCCCACTAATCGTTGACCAACCGCAAATTTCTGTCATCTCAATCATTACTCTCAGGCTAACGATCCCACCTTCAGGTTGATTGATGGCATCACCGCTTAAGACCACACTTTCCTGCGTTGACGTAATCAAGCGATTCGCTCATTCAGGAGGTTAGTCATGTCATCAGGACAACAAACGGCGCGGGTGTGGAATACGCGCCGTACCGAGAAACAACGGCGACAGGCGTCGTTGCCGGTGCAGGGCAAAGTATTACCCACCGATCAAATGGTTGAGATGCTGGAAAAATTAATCTCGCCTGGCGACCGCGTCGTACTGGAAGGCAATAACCAAAAACAGGCCGATTTCCTCTCACGTATGTTGGCCGAGGTTAACCCGAAAAAGGTGCACAATCTGCATATGATCATGCCGAGCGTGGGTCGCAGTGAACACCTCGACATCTTTGAAAAAGGCATCGCCCGCAAGCTCGATTTCTCCTTTTCCGGCACGCAAAGTCTGCGTATTTCGCAGCTACTGGAAGACGATCAGCTGGAAATCGGCGCGATTCATACCTACATCGAACTCTACTCTCGCCTCTACGTAGACCTCGCACCGAATGTCGCGCTGATCGCCGGATACAAAGCTGACCGTAAAGGCAATCTCTACACCGGGCCAAGTACCGAAGACACGCCAGCACTGGTCGAAGCGGCTGCTTTCCACGACGGGATTGTGATCGCGCAGGTTAACGAACTGGTGGACGACGAGTGTGATCTGCCGCGCGTGGATATTCCTGGTTCGTGGATCGACTACGTAGTAGTAGCTGACAAACCCTTCTTTATCGAACCGCTGTTTACCCGCGACCCGCGTCTGATCAAACAGGAACACATCCTGATGGCGATGATGGCGATCAAAGGCATCTACGCCAAACATCAGGTGCAATCGCTCAATCATGGCATTGGTTTCAACACTGCCGCCATCGAATTGCTGCTGCCAACCTACGGTGAGCAACTCGGTCTGAAAGGCAAAATTTGTAAACACTGGACGCTGAATCCGCACCCCACCTTAATTCCCGCCATCGAAAGCGGCTGGGTCGAGAGTGTGCACTGCTTCGGTGGTGAACTGGGGATGGAAGAGTACATCCGCGCGCGCCCGGATATCTTTTTCACCGGGGCCGATGGTTCGATGCGCTCTAACCGCGCCATGTGCCAGCTGGCAGGTCAGTATGCCGTCGATATGTTTATCGGCTCAACGCTGCAAATCGATGGCCTGGCAAATTCCTCAACGGTTACGCGCGGTCGCCTTTCTGGCTTCGGTGGTGCGCCAAATATGGGCCACGATCCGCACGGTCGTCGTCATGCCACTGCCGCCTGGCTGGCAATGAAAAATGGCGAAGATGCCATGGAACGTGGTCGCAAGCTGGTGGTGCAGATGGTGGAAACCTTCCAGGCAGGCGTGAAGCCGACCTTCGTAGAAAAACTCGATGCCATTGAAGTGGCGAAAAACTCTGGAATGCCGCTGGCGCCGGTAATGATCTATGGCGATGACGTCACGCATGTGCTGACCGAAGAAGGTATTGCCTATCTGTATCGCGCGCAGGATCTCGAAGAGCGTCGGGCGATGGTGGCGGCGGTGGCCGGAATTACCGATATCGGTCTGGGCGTGGATGCCAAACGCGTCGCTGAACTGCGTCGTAGCGGCAAAGTGGTGTTCCCGGAAGATCTTGGGATTCGCCGATCTGATGCCACGCGTTCGCTGCTGGCGGCCGGTAGCGTGGCCGATCTGGTCGAGTGGTCGGATGGCCTCTACAACCCACCGGCAAAATTCCGGAGCTGGTAATGAAACGACTTGCGCCGCAATCGGTTGAAAGCCACCTGCATCAACTGGCACAGCACGCCACCGATTGCCTGATCGAAGAAGTGAACCTGACGCCCAAGCCGGGGCTGGTGGATCGTCGCGGCAGCGGCGCACATCAGGATCTCTCGCTGGCGCTGATGGAGCGTTCTGCCCGCAGCCTGACCCCGACCTTTTATGCGCTGGCGCAACAGTGCTGGCAGCGTCCAGCGGATATCGCACTGCGCGAAACCGTGGGCCGCCTTGGTCGCGAAGGGGAGCGTCAGATGATGGCTGCCACCGACGGGGTGAATACCCATCGTGGCGCGATCTGGGCATTGGGTTTGCTGGTCAGCGCGGCGGCGATGCGCGGCGGTGAGGCAAGCAGCGATCAACTCTGCACTCGTGCCGCTGAACTGGCTTGTTTACCGGATCGCCACGCACCCAAAACCTTCAGTAAAGGGTTACGTGCCGTGCATCGCTTTCAGGTTCCGGGCGCACGTGAAGAAGCGCAACAGGGCTTTCCGCATATCACGCAGCTGGCATTGCCGCAGTTGCAGCGCAGTCGAGAAGCCGGGGCCGATGAAACCGAGGCGCGGCTTGATGCGTTGATGGCGATTCTTACCTCGCTCAGTGACACCTGCGTGCTCAACCGCTCAGGCATGAACGGTTTGCTGACCTTACAACGTGGTGCGCACGCGGTGTTACAGGCGGGTGGTACTGCGCACATAGCGGGTCGTCAGGCTTTACAACAACTGGATAGCGCGATGCTGGCGCTGAATGCGTCTCCCGGCGGCGCGGCTGATTTACTCGCCGCCACGCTGTTTATCGATCGCGTCAGCATCGCCACTCATTGATTAAGAGGTTGCTATGGAAAAGATAACGTTGTCTTACCCGGCACGTCGCACGTTTAGCGGAAATGCGCTGGCGGGCGTAGTGGGATCGGGTGATATGGAAGTGCTGTACCGCGCGGATAACAGCGCCTTGCTCAGCGTGGCGATCACCACCTCGGTGGATAACAGCAAAGCGCGTTGGGATGCGTTGTTCAGCCGCCTGGCGGAACTGACTGAGCTACCGGCGGGCCAACTGGTGATCCACGATTTTGGTGCCACGCCGGGCGTTGCGCGTATTCGCATCGAACAGGTGTTTGAGGAGGTGAACCATGCGTGATGACAGCAGCTTTATCGAATTACGCGCCCGTCAGCGTGCGCTGGCATTGCTGGACAGCGGCAGTGCGCGCGAACTGCTCGATCCGTTCGAAGGCGTGATGTCTCCCTGGCTGGAGAAACAGGGCATTGTGCCACAAGCCGATGACGGCATGGTGGTGATGAAAGGCACGCTTAACGGCAATCCCACCGTGGTAATTGCCATTGAAGGCACCTTCCAGGGCGGCAGCATGGGGGAAGTCTCCGGCGCAAAAATGGCGGGTGCACTGGAGCTGGCGGCTGAAGACAACCGCAACGGCATTCCGACGCAAGCCATATTGTGTCTGGAAACCGGTGGTGTGCGGTTGCAGGAGGCCAATTTGGGGCTGGCGGCGATTGCGGATATTCACGCCGCCATCGTCGATCTGCGTCAATACACACCGGTGATTGGCATTGTTGCCGGGACCGTTGGCTGCTTTGGCGGAATGTCGATTGCCGCCGCGCTGTGCAGCCATTTGATTGTGACGCGTGAAGCACGTCTGGGATTGAATGGCCCGCAGGTGATTGAGCAGGAAGCGGGCATTGATGAGTATGACTCGCGTGACCGCCCATTTATCTGGAGCATGACCGGTGGCGAGATTCGCTATCAAAGCGGGCTGGTCGATGCGCTGGTGTCAGACGGTGTCCAGGCGATGAAAACGGCAGTGGATGCAGCGTTGGCGCAAGGGGTTCCGGCACAGCATCGCAGTGAAAACTATGCATTTTATCTTGAGCGTTTAAGCCATTTCGATACCGCTCAACAGGCCAGCACAGCCACCATTCATCAGGTCTTCCATCCGGAGGTGAAATCATGAGCGTACACAACAGTCGGGGTGAGCTGTGGCTCAGCCAGTTAACCGGCGGCGCTGCCAGCCACACAGGGCTTTGCCCGTCCGTGCAGGTCGCGGATGCCGAACTTAATGGCGAAACCGCTCGTTTCATTGCTGTCGTTCCGGATGCGCACAATCGCTATCCACGCGCTGCGCAAGGCGAAGTCGGTTTGCTGGAAGGCTGGACGCTGGCAAAAGTGGTGCAAGAGACCATTGCGGAAGACGCCGCAAACGCAGTGAAGCGACCCATCATTGCGGTGATTGATGTGCCAAGTCAGGCTTATGGCCGCCGTGAAGAGGGCTTTGGTATTCATCAGGCACTGGCGGGCGCTGTGGGCGCTTATGCACAAGCGCGTCTGGCCGGGCATCCGGTGATTGGGCTGATCGTGGGTAAGGCAATGTCCGGCGCGTTTCTGGCGCACGGTTATCAGGCCAATCGACTGATCGCGTTTAACGACCCGGCCGTGCAGGTGCACGCCATGGGTAAAGCCTCGGCGGCGCGTATCACCCTGCGTACCGTGGAAGCGCTGGAGAAACTTGCTGCCAGCGTACCGCCGATGGCCTATGACATCGGTAATTACGCCACGCCCGGCCTGTTGTCATCTCTGCTGGACATCACACATCCGGATGCGCCGACGGCCGAAGAGATCACGCGTGTTAAAGCCACGCTGGCGGAAGCGATTGACGATACGCGCCGTGTGCCGGGTCGAGGTTCGCGCCTGGCGGCACCGAATCGTCAAAGCTCGGCACTGGTGCGCGAACGTCTGCGCGCCAGTTGGTAATACCCTAATAATAAAAAGCATTAAATCAACCTGCCGGCTGTCAGTATGCCGGACGCACGCGGCGTCCGGCCTCTGCGGCAACTGATAAATTCAACACCATCGCGTCAGTACTCACTCTTTTAATAACAAACAGGTGATTTATGACTTACGTGATTCTGCATGCTCTGGCTCCGATCTTCATTATCATGTTGCTCGGATTCTGGGCCGGCAAAGCCAAAATGGTTGATAACAAGAACG
>NZ_DAMDQC010000073.1:0-21953 GCF_032082325.1 Pantoea sp. CTOTU50773
GCACATCCCACCAGCAGCAAGCTGGCCAGCGCCAGACCGGTCAGGCGGTTATTCATTCTTATCTCCCTGTGCGGTTGAATAATGTATCGCTTCAGGGCTGCTGTTGATTAATCTCCACAGCCAGTTGCTGATGACCATCCCAGGGGGTGATCGCGCTTAAGCCAAACCAGTCTCCCGACTGAGGATTGGCGCTACCATCGCGCGATATACGCACCCTGACCTGCACCTGATGCTGCGCCGAAAGCAGGCGATCGGGCATCATGGCGTTGCTGTCATCCAGCGTGAGCGATAACGGGAAATGGCTCAGCGGTAAACGCTTCACAGCCACAGGCACCGGTGAAACACCGTCAGACACAGAAATATACAACACTCCGCCTTGCGGTAACATTTTTTCTGCCTGCGGAGTTAAACTCACCGTCAATGCCAGGTGACTATTTTGCTGTCCCGCATCAGTTTTCGCTTGTTCAATGCTGCGCTCTATCATGGTAATGCGCTTGTCACCCGCGGGCAGAAGCTTCAGCATCACCTGCCAGGCACCAATCGCTTGATCATATTGCTGCTGCTCAAAAGCATTAAATGCCAACAAGCTCAGGGTGCGCACGTTGCTATGATCGCGTTTTAGCAGATCTTTCAGCATCACATTGGCCTGGCGGTTGTCCTGCGGATCGCTGGAGCGCGTCAGGACTTCGGCATAATCCTGCTGCAGTTCCAGATTATCAGGTGCCAGTTGCAATGCGCGCTGGAAGGCCTGACTGGCATTCGTCGCGTTATTCAGCACCATGCCAAGGCGGCCCAGCATCGTCCAGTCATTGAGGTTTTGCGGATCGTCTTGCAGAGCGGTGCGCAACCCTAATTGTAGGCGAGCCAACTCTTCCATGGTTAAGGGCGCCGCTTTGGGATCCATCACACGGGCGCGCAACTGGGGGTATTCCTGCTGCACGCTAACCCAACCGGCCAGTTGCGCCAGTCCACCTGTCTTCAGGTAAAAGCCAACCGACACCAGCAACAATACAATCAGTCCCGGCAATAGCACCCAACGGCTACTGCTATGGATGCGCGCGGCGTGCTCGTTCGGCACATCGGTGAGCAGCGTTTGTTGCAGTTCACGCACCATCTCCGGGCGCTCGGCAACCACGCCTTCCTCTTCATCACGCGCTAATTCGCGCAGGCGCTGCTGGTAGAAATCGGTATTCAGACGATCGCGATCGCCGCTAGTGGCTTGACGTTGACGCCAGCCTGCACTGAGAAACAGCGCCGAGGCCGCCACCAGCAAAATAATCAGGGTAATCCAGAATCCAGTCATTACGGCTTCCCGTCACGCTTAAGAATCGCCGCAAGGCGCTGTTGTTCATCGTCGTCGAGATCGCTACGGGTTTTCCCCCGGCGATTGCGCAGAATAATAATCAAGCCGCCCAGCACCACAAACAGCGCCGGCCCCACCCACAAAATCAGCGTTGAAGGGGTAACCGGTGGTTCATAGGTGACGAAGTTGCCGTAGCGCGCCACCATGTAATCGATGATCTGCTGGCGACTTTGGCCCTGCTTCATCAGCTCATACACTTTCAGACGCATGTCCGCGGCAATCATCGCATTGGAGTCGGCAATGCTGTTGTTCTGACACTTAGGGCAACGCAGTGAACCGGTGAGATCGCGGTACTGCTCTTCCTGCTGTACCGAATCGAACTGGTAAGTATCAATGGCAGCCCACAGGCTGGTGCTGAGCAGAATGCCTGCGATTAACAAAAGAAGCCGTTTCACGCACCGGCCCCCTTGCTGTATTTATCCCAGAGTGGTTTCACTTCTTCGTTCCACACGCGATCATTCATATCCCCCGCATGGCGATAACGAATAATACCGTGGCCGTCGATTAGGAAGGTTTCGGGCGCACCGTAGACGCCGAGATCCAGACCTAACATGCCGTCACCGTCATACAGGCTGAGCGCGTAAGGGTTGCCCAGCGTGTTCAACCAGGTGACCGCTTTGGTGCGATCATCTTTGTAGTTCAGCCCGACGACGCGAATGCCCTTCTCGGCCAGCGTGTTGAGATACTGATGCTCAGCACGGCATGTCGGGCACCAGGTGGCCCAGACATTGAGCAGGATCGGTTTGCCGTCGGTCAGAACTTGCTGATCATAGATTTTGCCCGGCTTATCGAGCGCTTCCAGTTTGAAAACCGGTACCGGCTTACCAATCAGCGCCGATTCCAGACGCGTGGGATCATCCCCATTAGCGTTGCGAGACAACTGCCACAACAGCGCGGCCGCCAGCAGCAGAAACAGCACTAACGGGATGAACAGGATTTTCTTGCTCATGCCAGCTCCTCCTGCTGCGCTTTTTTGCGCGAACGATAACGTGGGTCCAGCAGGCACACTAGGCCGCCGACCGCCATAAACACGCCGCCGAACCAAATCCAGCGCACGAACGGTTTGTAATAGATGCGCACCGCCCAGGAACCGTCATCCAGCTCTTCGCCCAATGCCGCGTAGAGATCGCGAGTGAAACCACCGCTGATTGCCGCTTCGGTCATCATGGTACGGGCTGCGGTATAGAACCGTTTTTCAGCATGCAGTACCGCTTCAAATTTTCCGTCACGCGTCACATCGATAATGGCGACACCGCCGCTGTAGTTCGGTCCCTGCAAATTGTGTACGTCGCGGAAAATGAAGTGATAGTTGTGGATATCCACGGTATCGCCTGACTTCATGCGCACATCGCGCTCAACGCTGTACTGAGTGCTAAAAGCAATACCCACCACTGTTACGGCAACGCCTAAATGACCCAGCACCATGCCCCAATGGCTGCGGGTTAAATGACGCAGACCTTTGAAGAAGCTGTGGCGATGGGTAGCGCGCTCGTGCAGTTCCATCAGCGTCAGCAGAATCACCCAGATCGCCATCAGCAAGCCAATCACTGTCATCGCTTCAATGCGGTCCTGCAGCAGCCACGGCAGCGCGATCGACAAGATCAGTGTGACCAGCAAACCGACACCCAGGCGTTTCCACAACTTCTGCGGCTCATCGCGACGCCAGCGCACCAGCGGCCCAATGCCGAGCATCAGAGCGAATGGTGCCATCAACCAGGTAAACATGGTGTTGAAGAAGGGTTCGCCGACAGAAATACTGCCCAGTCCAAGCTGCTTATGGACTAACGGCAACAACGTGCCCAGCAGCACCACCAGCATGGCCGCAATTAACAGCACATTATTACCCAACAGGAAGGATTCGCGTGACCAGGCTTCGCTCTGCACGCGGCTGCGCACCTTGCCACCTTTGATGGCATAAAGTAGCAGCGAGCTACCAATCACGATCACCAGGAAGGCGAGAATGAACATGCCGCGCGCCGGATCGGAAGCAAATGAGTGCACTGACACCAGCACGCCTGAACGCACCAGGAAAGTGCCCAGCAGGCTTAATGAGAATGCCGTGATCGCCAGCAGCACCGTCCAGGATTTGAAGCTACCACGTTTTTCTGTCACCGCTAGCGAGTGCATCAACGCCGTACCGGCCAGCCATGGCATGAACGAAGCATTCTCGACCGGATCCCAGAACCACCAGCCGCCCCAGCCCAGTTCGTAATAGGCCCACGCAGAACCGAGCACGATACCAATGGTCAGGAAAACCCAGGCTGCGGTGGTCCACGGGCGTGACCAGCGCGCCCATGCGGTATCGAGGCGCCCTGCCATCAATGACGCAATTGCAAACGCAAATGCCACCGAGAAACCGACATAGCCCATGTAAAGCAGAGGCGGATGGAAAATCAGCCCGATATCCTGCAGCATCGGATTGAGGTCGCTGCCATCAACCGGGAAGTTCGGCAGGGTTCGGGTAAACGGATTCGAGGTGAGCGTAATAAACAGCAGGAAGCCGAGATTGATCATCCCCATGACTGACAACACGCGCGCCAGTGCATCCTGCGGCATGCCGCGACTGAAAATCGCGACGGCTACCGTCCAGGTGCTGAGCAACAGCACCCACAGCAGCAGTGAACCTTCATGCGCGCCCCAGGTGGCCGCGATGCGGTAGTAAACCGGCAGTAGGGTGTTGGAGTTGGTGGCGACATAGGCCACGCTGAAATCGTTAACGATAAACGCATGTACCAGCACCACGAAGGCGGCAACGATACAGGCGAACATGCCCCACGCCAGCGGACGTGCCATCGCCATCAAACGTGCATCCTGACGCGTTGCGCCCCACAACGGATAAATACTTAATAGCAGCGCGAGTCCCAGCGCCAGGCAAAGCAGAAAGCTGCCAATTTCCGGCATCATGATTGAGCACCTGCCTGCTGATAAGTCGCTGCAGGTCCTGTGTGGTTTTTCTTCATCGCATCTTCAATTTCTGGCGGGGTGTATTTTTCGTCATGTTTTGCCAGCACTTCTTTGGCATTGACCAGGTTGCCGCTTTCCAGCACGCCCTGCGCCACCACGCCCTGCCCTTCACGGAACAGATCCGGCAAGATGCCTTCGTAACTTACGCTGATCACGCCGTTGGCGTCATACAGCTTGAAAGAGACAGCCAGCGTTTTCGGATCGCGCTTCACGCTGCCAGGCATCACCATGCCGCCGACGCGCAGACGTTGCCCGGTTTCCGGCATCTGATGCGCTTCACCTTTGCCGTACAGAATTTCACTCGGGGTGTAAAACAGGTCAATGTTGGAACGCAGCGCATACATCACCAGCGATGTGGCCAGGCCTAAGCCGACCAAAATCGCGACCACCACATACAGGCGGTTACGACGACGGATATTCACACGGTTTCTCCTGCTGCTTCACTGGCAGCTTTTTTCGACTTGGCCGCGCGAATGCGGCGCTCCCTGGATTGACGCTGGCGAATTTCTGCCAGCAAACGGCGGCGGAACAACAGGGTATGCAGCACCAGACCGAATAAAGGGATTAACGTGAGGATGACGGCGAGCCAGACATAGAAGGCATAGCCGCCCATGGCGAAGAAGTCGCTCCATGATGAGAAAGCCGGTGTCATGCTTTGCGCCCTCCCTGAGCCACATCGATCGCCCATGGACGATGGCGCTCGCTGAACAGGATCAGGTTACGCAGGCGCATTAGCGTCAGCGCGCCAAACACCAGCAGATAACCGAGAATGGCCCAACGCAGCGGCGTCCGCATACTCGGCGCAATTGCCTGCTGCAAAATGCCTGACGATCCCTGATGCAGGGTGTTCCACCACTGTACCGAGAAGTGGATGATGGGCAAGTTAACCACGCCCACCAGAATCAGAATGCCTGCGGCACGACCGGCGGTGCGACGATCCTCAAACGAGTGATAGAGCGCAATCACGCCCATATAGATGAACAGCAGCACCAGTTCCGAGGTTAGGCGCGCATCCCAAATCCACCAGGTGCCCCACATCGGTTTGCCCCAGGCGGAACCCGTCACTAACGCGATAAAAGTAAACACCGCACCAATAGGCGCCATCGCTGCCGAAACCAGATCCGCCATCTTCATCTGCCACACCAGGCCGATAAACGCGGCAATCGCCATGGATGCGTAAACGCCCATTGACCACATCGCGGCTGGCACGTGAATGTACATAATACGGAAGCTGTTGCCTTGCTGATAATCGGCCGGTGCAAAGCCGAAGCCCCACACCCAACCAAGCAGCAGCGTTGCCACGCCAAGCACGGCGAACCACGGAATTAAGCGACCGCATAGCTGGTAAAGCCGCTCAGGCTTTGCCCACTGGTGTAACCATTTCCACATTTGCATAGCTCACAATAAAAAAGAATTCGGATACCGGCGGCTCTGGGGCAGCACGGATTAATACAGACTAATGCGCAAAGCCGCGGCAGTTGCGAACGGCGAAAGTGTTGCGCTCACTGCCAGTATCGCGCCAAGAATTGCCAGATAGCCTCCGATCGGCAATCCCTGACCGGCGGCATCGATGGCCGCGCTGGCAAAGATCAGAACAGGTATCGACAACGGCAATACCAGTAAACTCAGAAGTACGCCGCCACGCCGCAGCCCAACGGTCAGACCGGTGCCAATCGCACCAAGAAAACTCAAGGTTGGCGTGCCGAGTAAAAGCGTCAGCGCCATCGCGCGCCAGCCAGCAAAATCCAGTGACAGCAGGAGTGCCGCCAGAGGCGACAGTAAAATCAGTGGCAAGCCCGTAATCAGCCAGTGAGCAATCACTTTTCCCAGCACCGTGACGGGCAACGGTGTCGGTAGCAAAAGTAGTTGCTCCAGCGAACCATCCAGAAAATCATCACGGAACAGTCGTTCAAGCGCCAGCAGTGAGGCTAACAATGCCGCAACCCACGCCACGCCTGGCGCAATGCGCGCCAGTTGCTGAGGATCCGGCCCGATACCTAACGGAAACAGCGTGATAACAATCAGGAAAAACCACAGCGGGTTAATCACCTCGGCACCGCTGCGAAATGCAATTTTCAACTCACGCTGAATCACGCGACCTAACATCAAACCCACTCCGAGATGAGGCGGATTTTGCGCACGCGTTCACTCTCATCAGGCAAATCCTGATGGGTAGTCAAAATCACTGCGCCTCCGTTATCGGCATGTTCAGCGAAACGCGCCATTAATTTTTCCACGCCGCCTTTATCAATGGCCGTGAGCGGTTCATCCAGAATCCAGATTTTTGCCGGGCTGAGCCACAGGCGAGCCAGGGCTACACGCCGTTGCTGCCCTGCGGACAACTGCGCAACCGGCACCTCTTCATATCCCAGCAAGTTCACCTGCTCCAGCGCGTCGAAAATCACTTCTTCATCACGATCGCCGTGCCAGAAATGCAGGTTTTCCAGAGGTGAGAGTACCGACTTCACACCAGGATGATGGCCAAGATAGAGCAAGTTTTGATGCCATATTTCGCGCTGCTGACGAATCGGCTGCGATTGCCACATCACCTCGCCCTCTTCTGCCCGGCTTAATCCAGCCAGCAGACGCAGCAGTGAGGTTTTTCCTGCCCCGTTAGGGCCTTCAATTTGCACAATGTCACCCGGTTGCACCTGGAAGCTCAGACCATGAAACAGGGTTCGCTCATCACGAACGCATGAGAGATTAATGACTTCGAGCATGAAAGAGGGAATCGCAGCTGTGAAATAAGGCGGGGATAATACCACAATGAATCTGTGGGCCGAAGTCTGTGAGGTAGCTCTCACTTCCCCCAAAGGGGGTATTCGTGCGCATCAGATCAAGGAATTGCGCAAAAAATCGCCTCAGTTAAAATCTTGTTACTCTTAAATTGAATCTTCGTAACATTTCGCTCTTGATAAAACCGTCTACGCTTATTACGCGTTAGCATTATCACCAGGGGAAAACATGAAGCAATCACCATCCATTTCAGAACATGACAATGATGTCGAGAGCGACGAAAAGGACCAGGGGAAAGAGATAGAAGTGGATGAAGATGCCCTGCCCTCACGGGCTGCTGCCATTCATGAAGAGATCCGCCAGGATGGCGAGAAAGAGCTAGAGCGCGACGGCATGGCCTTATTATGGTCTGCCGTGGCTGCGGGGCTCTCCATGAGCGCTTCGCTGATGGCCAAAGGGATTTTCCATGTGCATTTGGCCGATGTGCCAGGCGGTTTCCTGCTGGAGAATCTGGGTTATACCTTCGGCTTTGTCATCGTCATTATGGCGCGCCAGCAACTGTTCACTGAGAACACGGTTACCGCCGTATTACCGGTGATGCACAAACCCACCGGCGGTAATTTTATGCTGTTATTTCGTCTGTGGGTCATAGTGCTGGCAGGAAATTTGATCGGTACGGCGCTCGGCGCATTGGCGTTTAATCATATGCCGATTTTTGACGAGGCAACTCGCCAGGCCTTTACCGTGATCAGCGAAAAGGTGATGGACAACTCCCCCAGCGAAATGTTTGCCAATGCCGTGATTTCAGGTTGGATTATCGCCACCATGGTCTGGATGTTCCCTTACGCGGGAGCAGCCAAAATCGTGGTGATCGTGATGATGACCTGGCTGGTGGCGCTTGGAGATTTGGCCCATATCGTGGTGGGTTCAGTAGAAGTGCTGTATCTGGTGTTTGCCGGCACACTGCCCTGGCAGGAGTTTCTCTGGCCGTTTGCGCTGCCTACCCTGCTGGGAAATATCACCGGCGGCACGTTGATTTTTGCACTGATTAGCCATGCGCAAATTCGCAACGATATGAGCGAGGCGGCGAAGGCCAAAGCGAAGGCGGAACAGAAGCGCAAAGAGAAAGCGCAGAAGAAACAACAGTGATCTGTGGCACGACATTGTTGATAGATTGAGCAAACAGGATTTACACGGTTAAATTCTGCTGGTCGGTACGCTATACTGCGCGCCGCGTCTCCTTAGTTAAATGGATATAACGAGCCCCTCCTAAGGGCTAGTTGCAGGTTCGATTCCTGCAGGGGACACCATATAGCCGTTCGCTGCCCTCCTCATCCCCCTTTATATCAGGCAATCGCCGAATCATTGGCACGCAAAGATTTTCGATGAGCGGCGGTGGGTTTAACTAAACCAAGACGGCTACGGGTCTTCATGAGAAATAGAAATGCGCTATCAACTTGTAGGCCGAAGTGCCAATAGCGATTAAGGCTGGAACACCGAGTAAAGCAGCCAACTTCGCTTCAGAGATCTTTTTATCAACTGCATCTGTCAAAGGCTTTTTAGCGAGTGACTCTTTGAGACCTTCTAGTTTTTCAAGCACGGCAGCCATGTTTCTATCGATTGATTTTACATCGGCCTTTAGCTCTTCAACGTCACGTCTAATATGACTGACGTCAGATTCAAGTTTTACAACGCGCACTTCAAGCATGTTTCCTCCAGCCTGGTAACTATAATTCTGATCATAAGCAATGCCATCCCCAGGCAGAAATCTACTCCTGGTAAACATGCGAATCTGAATGGACGTAGGATGTGACGAAGGGCAGCTTGCAGTGTTCATCATTCCCTCATATTGGCTTTAGGTCTAATCCCTCAAAACAGCCAGCGCGCTATACCCAAGCTGAGTCCAGCTGCGCTCATTATTCCACCCAGGATCCATTTGGTTTGTTTGGTCATCTCTATGTGAATTTTGGCGATCTCTACATGAGTTTTAGCGATTTCCTGATGTAAATCGGCTTTCGTTACGTAGTCAGACTTGATCACCGCCAGGTCGGTTTTCACCGTTTCCATATCGGTTTTCAACGTTTTAATATCTGCCTTCATTTCAAATACATCGGCTTCAAGCTTTGAAACGCGCATTTCCATCGTTACCACTCCGCATAAGTTAAACATGTAATTATTACATCAAAAACAACATGTTAATGGATGGCATTGTATCTAAGGCTAAGAAAAGTTCATCACAATTAGCATGAGAGTGAATGAATCTGATACGTTTCTCGAAGGTAGAAACTGGCTGTTTCAGGTAATTACAGCGGAATCAAAGCTGGTGCGCGTTTTGGCGCCATGCGGAAGGGGTGACACCATGCAACTGGCGGAAACGGTTACTGAAGTGACTGGAAGAGTGGAAACCGCAACGCAGCGCGATCTCAGTTAACGGCAGAGCGCTGAACTTTAGCAGTTGCAGTGCGGTATCCATACGACGACGCATCACGAACTGATGTGGCGCTTCGCCCACGCTGCTGCGGAACATGCGAGCAAAGTGATACTCACTCAATGAAGCTTCCGCAGCTAATTGCGCCAGCGTCAACGGCTGATCCAACTGTGCATCAATAAAAGCCAACACGCGCCGCAATACCGCGGGGGCTAATCCGCCGCGCACCTGTGGCGCCTGCCACTGCACTTCACTGTAGCGCTGCAAAAGATGCGTCATTAACAACGTTGAGGCACTGCTCAGCATCAATTGATTGGCGGGTTGCTGCCAGTCAACGCTCAGCAGGAAATGGCGATAAAGTTGCGTGATGCGATCGTCGTCGGCAAAGATCTTTTCATGCAGGTTAAGTTGGGCGGGGCTGCGATCCCAAATCTGTTCGCCAAGATGACGCAAGTGCTCGTCAGTACAGTAGAGATGTACGAACGACAAATCGGCGCGTAAATCCCAGGTGGATTCAATACCAGAAGGCATCAGGCAGAAGCGATCCGGACCACCGCCGTTGCGCCAACCATGCTGAGTTTTATGCCAGGTGTCATAGCCGTCAGCGGTATACAGGCTGAGCGTATGGTGATCGCTAAGATTAGTGACACGATCGCCACTATTAAACCAGGCCGCCAACTTGATGCCACCCGAAAGCTGCACGCTATCGCGCAATTGCGCTTTATGGCGCTGCAGCATGTCGAAGGTTTGATAATCGGGCATCAAAGGCATCCACTCACAAGTTAATAACGCACAGTTTACGGATCTCCACGGCCAGAAAACAGGCCAACGCGGGACATCCGTGTAAAAAGCGCAAGATTTTGCAATTCGCGCGCAACCGCGTGCAAGCAGATGGCCATCATGATCGTCACACTTCAGGCAATGATTTTGCTGGAGAGAATGCGATGAACATTATGTTGTACCTTGCGGTGGTGTTGATTTGGGGCACGACCTGGATTGCGATATTCCTGCAACAAGAAGCGGCTAACACGCCGGTTCTTGTTGCAGTATTCTGGCGCTTTTTGCTGGCCTCAATACTGATGCTGGTGATCCTGAAACTGATTAAACGTCTGCGCCCGCTGGATAAGCAGGATCACCTTTTCTGCTTAATGCAAGGCTGTTGCGTATTTGGCTTCAACTTCGTTTGTTTCTATCATGCGGCAGCGTGGATCAGCAGTGGCCTGGAATCGGTCATCTTCTCCATGGCCGTGCTGTATAACGCGCTCAACAGCTGGATCTTTTTCCGTCAGCGCCCACCGTTTCGCCTGTTGCCCGCGGCCGTGCTTGGTTTGGGGGGAATTGTTGCCTTGTTCTGGAATGACATTCAGGCAGCACACCCGGCTCCGCAACTGCTGTGGGGCGTTGGGCTGAGCGCGTTGGGCACGCTTGGATTCTCTTTGGGTAACATGATTTCGACTCGCCATCAGCGCCGTCAACGTGATGTGCTAACCACCAACAGCTATGCCATGTTATATGGTGCAATTGTTATGGCAATCATCGCACTATTGAATGGCGATTCATTAGCGCCTGCGCTGAATTTGCAGTGGCTTGGTTCGATGAGTTATCTGGCCATTTTTGGCTCTGTGCTGGGATTTGGCGCTTATTTCACGCTTGTCGGCCGTATCGGAGCCAGCCAGGCCGCCTACTGCACACTGCTTTTCCCATTGGTGGCACTGACGTTGTCGACCATTTATGAGGGATATCAGTGGCACAGCAATGCCATCGTGGGTCTGTCGATGATTCTGATGGGGAATATGGTGATGTTTGTGCGCTGGCCCACGGCACGCAAATTACGCCTGGCCTGAATAGCGAGAGCGGGCATTGCGCCCGCTCTTTGGTCCTCTAGCGCCAGCCCTGAACGCCGATATTGAGCTGGTGAGGTTTATTGATGGCTTTTCTGGCAATCCAGTAAAGCAGAACGCGTTCATCATCTCTGTCGCGATCGGCCATAGCCAGTAATTTCAGCGACAGCGTGGATTTATTCACAGGCTGATGCTCATCGCTTAACTCGATCACCGCCTGACCGATGATGCAGCAAACTTCATCCTCGCTTGACGCGGATTCATATGCTCGGTCTGTCATATTTCCTCCTATTGAGTGAATCTTAAGCCTGGCAAAAAACTGTCATCTTGCAGGGAAATCGGTACGCTTATAACACCCGGTTACACATGCTTACCCATGGCAACCGCTACGCTTAAATTGACATCACTGTGACCCAATGCCATTCATACCCGTATTACTGCATTTCATTCCTTCATCCTGTCTCTTGATGCCCTGCTTCGCCCCACGCGCGCGTAAGCTGCCTATTATCGCTGCAGATTCCGCATTCCCTGAGGGGAGAGATAAAAATGAAAACAGAACTATCCGCGCAGTTGCAGCGCACCCGCATGCTTACCCTTATCGGCACCATCATCACTCAGTTTGCACTGGGTTCGGTTTACACCTGGAGCCTGTTTAACGGCCAGTTGGCGCATAAGCTTGATGCGCCAATCAGTCAGGTTGCCTTCTCGTTTGGTTTACTCAGCCTGGGCCTGGCGATTGCATCGTCACTGGCGGGAAAATTACAGGAGCGCTTTGGTGTGCGTAACGTCACCATCGGCGCCGGGATTTTAATGGCGATTGGCTTTTGGCTGACCGCTCATGCCGATAACCTGATGATGCTGTATCTCAGCGCCGGCATCCTGGTCGGTTTAGCGGATGGCGCAGGATACCTGATGACGCTGTCAAACTGCGTGAAGTGGTTCCCGGAGCGCAAAGGATTAATCTCCGCCTGCTCGATTGGTGCTTACGGTTTAGGTAGCCTCGGCTTCAAATTTATCTGTGGCGCGCTGCTCAGCACTTACGGTCTGGAGAACACCTTTATGATTTGGGGTGTGCTGGCGATGAGTATGATCATTGTGGGTGCGCTGATGATGCGTGATGCCCCTATCCAGCAAAGCAGCGGTAACGCGAAAGTGCTGGAAAAAGATTACACGCTGGCGCAATCCGTACGCTTGCCACAGTACTGGATGCTGGCACTGATGTTCCTCACTGCCTGCATGAGCGGACTGTATGTGATTGGCGTGGCGAAAGACATCGGCGAAGGGATGGTCCATTTGACCACGCAAACCGCTGCTAATGCCGTGACTGTCATCGCGATTGCTAACCTGAGTGGCCGTCTTATTCTCGGCGTACTCTCCGATAAAATGGCACGTATTCGCGTCATTTCACTGGCACAGATCGTTTCACTGGTGGGCATGAGCATTTTGTTGTTTACCCGGATGAATGAAACCACCTTCTTCCTGTCACTGGCCTGTGTTGCCTTTAGCTTTGGTGGCACCATCACCGTGTTCCCTTCCCTGGTCAGCGATTTCTTTGGTCTTAATAATCTGACGAAAAATTACGGGCTGATTTACCTGGGATTCGGTATCGGCAGCGTGATGGGTTCACTGGTGGCTTCTGTGTTTGGTGGTTTTACCGTGACCTTCAGCTTGATCATGACACTGCTGGTGATTTCACTGGTGTTGTCGCTCAGCATCCGTCTGCCAAATCGTCAAAACGTGACTGAACCTTTGCTGCATAATTAATCTCAACAGATGCCGCATCACTGTGCGGCATCTATTTTCTCCATCTTTTCTGCGTAATGTTTTAAGAGTTGAGAACGGCTGTTATTTAGGATTGCTTTTCAGACTATTCGCGTTATTATCATCAGGCATTCGGTTTTATCTGATTGGTTTATTTCCCGCCTTGACGTTTTTAGCTTTAAATTGACATATCTGGCAATAGATCCAGAAATAACTCTACATTTACTGCATCTTCACTCCACTTTTCCCCGGTAATCTGGCTTCATTGGAAAAGAGGAGGACTCTCCATGAAAACACTTATTAAAGCGGCTTCGGTTGTTGCCATTATGACGATGTTGAGTGGTTGTATCGTTCATGACGGATATGGTCGCGGACCGGGCTGGGGCCACGGTGGCGGCTGGCATCATGACCATGGTTATCATGGTCGCCATTGGTAATTGGGCAAAGCACACACAGCACATAATAAAAAAAACAAAAAGGGCGGGAATTTATCCCGCCCTTTCTTTTAGCTTTTTACCGCGTAATTACATTGATACCAGGCTTTCTTTAATCCGGGCAGATGGCTGTCCTGTGCTGGCAGCGATTCCACTTTATCAAATCCACGCTGGTTACAATAATTCGCCAGATCGACTTCCATCGCATCTTTATTCAACGTTTGCGGGTCATAACGATATTGCACGGTATTTGAGCTTTTATCTTCATCGACACGTTCAAATCCACCGGGTTTGCTGACACTACAACCGGCCAGCATAAAAAGCGCGAGTGCGCTAATAAGCATTTTTTTCATTAGGGTGTCCTCTTCCAGGCGAAGCAGTCTAAATGCCTATGCCGCACGCATCTATAGGAAACTGGCGCGAAATAGTCATTTTTAAAAAGTTTTTACCAATCAAATCAATAAAACCAAACGGTTTTTCATATCACTTAACCGATGCCATGATGCTTTCGAACAGCACGAAGTCTGTACCACACCAGGTGACACGAGAAAAAAAAACGGAAAGTGACCTTTATGCCCGCGCTGAGCGGGCTTTTTTTTACGCGTAAACCTAACCGGTAAGGCTGACCATCTTACGCAAAAGGTTGGCGGACTGTTTGGCAGGCAATGCGAGAATGCCGCTGTAAAGATCAATCGACATGGCACACATGGCGCTGCGATCAACGGCAGTATCAGCAGGCATGTTGAGTTGCTGAAGTTTATCACCCCACTTGCCGTAAAGTTTCTCCACGACGCTCTGCAAATCACGTTGTGCGCCCTGCTGATCGATCGGTCGCTCTTCGCCTGTGCTGTTTTTCAAGAGCATATCTAAAGCCAGGGCATCTCGCTGGTACAGCGTCGGTGACAGCGCTTGTTGCAAATTGATGCCGCCATTTACCTGCGGGTAAAGGAAGCGGAAGCAGCGTTGTGGCTCCGGCTGCTGCAGTGCCTGCATCTCCTGCACTGACACACGCAAATAATTGAGCAGCGTCTCGTCATCTGCACGCGCCATACGCTGATTAACCAGATCCATCAGCCATCCACGTAACTCGCCCAGCGCCTGGTCAGCAGGCACGCCTTCCATACGCTTGTGCAGTAACTCGCGATTAAGCATTTGCCACAGCGCCGGCTCCTGTGTTTTGAGCTGACGATAGCCGGGTGCGAGGCTTAACTGATTTGCCACCTCGCTTTCCAGCGCCTGTCGCTCCTGACGTGGATGTAACCAGCTAAACCACAGCATGTTCGCCAGGATTAACGGCAGTAAAAACAGCACTAACCCCTGCCATAAGCGGAGTGCCGTGGTGCGGATCAGAACGATGATAATCACCGCCAGCAGCGCAAACGCCGCCAGCGTGATAGGTAAGAGGGAAAACATGGAGCGTGATTAATCCTTGCGAACGTCAATCAGAACCGGGCAGTTGGCGCGCTCAATCACAGCCGCACTCACCGAACCTTTAAGTAAGCGATTAAAAGGAGAAAGATGACGGCGACCGATGATGATCATGCTGGCCTTCAGTGCATTGGACTGCGCCACAATGGTTTCCGCGGCTTCACCGGCCAGAGTCAAACCTTTGGCAGCCACACCGGCACGCAGTAGCGGGGCCAGCGCGTGACGCACCACCATTTCAGCGGTATTTTGTTCATCTTTTGCCGCGACGAAATCATCTGGATCTTCGCCCGCATCGATTTCGATCGGCTGATTGCAGGAGGAATAAGCGGGATCAACACAGCACAACACCGTGACCTGAGCCTGTTGCGCCAGCGCCTGTTCAATGGTTAACGCGATGACTTTTTCTGCCACCGGTGAATTATCAATGGCCATCAGCAAGGTTTTCATCAGTTGGTTATCCTTCCACAGCGGTCATTTTGCCAATTTCGCGAATCAGCGCCTCTTTGCATTTCATGATTTCATCACGATAACGCGCTTCCTGTTTATGAAAACGCGCCGTCGGCACCAGCAGCGAAATGGAGAAGCGACCGAATAGCGTGTCAATCGCCACCGCCATGGTGGAAATTCCTTCCAGTGTTTCGCCACGATCAATGGCCAGACCGCTGTTACGCACCTCAGTAATCAGCTCCAGCAGTTGTGGCAAAGTTTTCACCGTCATTTCGGTCAACTCTTTATACGCTTCGCCGACCATCACGCGCACATCTTCATCACTTTCCAGTGCCAGCAGTGCACGACCGCCTGAAGTGCTGTAGAGCGGGAGATTCAAACCGATGCGTGGCACCACGCGCAATTCCCGGGATGCCACCACATAGTGAACAATCGCTAACTGCGTGCCACTGGCGCGTGCCAGCGAAACGGTTTCGTTGATGTCGGCTGAGAGTTGTTCCAGAAACGGACGGACGATTTCGACCACATCACTGTGCACGCTGGAGATCAGCTTGAGCAGTGCCGGTCCCAGACGAAGCCCGCCCGCCCCGCTGCTGCGCACCAGTTGCGCGCTATCCAGCGCGGCGATAATACGCTGTACCGTTGAACGTGGCAGATCAACCACCTGCGCAATTTCGCCCAGACTCATGCCGCCCGGATGTTCACCCAGCGCATTCAGAATTTTTGCCGCACGCGCGATGACCTGAATGCCACCCGCTTTTTCATCCTCACGGCTTGAGGGAAGTTCAACCATTGTGCGTTCCTTTTTGGCCTGCCCTACTTTAGCGCGAATGACCGCACTTTTACACCCTGTATCACATTGCAATACATCATACCGAGATGTAAGATGCGACATGTATCACATCGCAATACACTGCATCAATAATAAAACGAGACACCTGTTATGAACGCCCAGCCTGTTGCGGCTCCGGCTCCCCATCCGTTTACCCTGCGCCTGGCGCTGGGATTGGTTGGCGTGCTGATTGCTGCGCTCACCTCCGGATTAAATGACCGCGTGACGGATATTGCGTTGGCGGATATCCGTGCCGCCATCGGCATTAGCTACGATCAAGGCAGCTGGATCATTTCCGCTTATCAGGCGGCAGAAGTGGCCGCGATGATGATCGCGCCGTGGTTTGCCGTGACCTTTTCCCTGCGTCGTTTTGCTCTGACGGTTTCCGCTGGCTTTATGCTGTGCGGTTTGCTGCTGCCTTTAATGCCGAACGCCACGCTGTTTATTGCGCTGCGCCTGATTCAGGGTCTGTTTGGCGGTGCATTGCCACCGTTACTGATGACCGTGGCACTGCGTTTTCTGCCGCCGCCGATCAAACTTTATGGCCTTGGTGCCTACGCGCTAACCGCCACCTTTGGTCCCAATCTCGCCGCCACGCTCGCCGCTTTCTGGACCGATGAAGTGAGCTGGATGTTCGTGTTTTGGCAAGTTATCCCGTCAATGCTGATCGCCATGCTGTTGATTGGCTGGGGCTTACCGCAAGACCCGCTGCGCTTCGAGCGTTTTAAGCAGATAGACCTGTTCGGCATGCTGACCGGTTGCTCAGGCATGGCGCTGCTGATTCTGGCGCTGACGCAAGGGGAACGCCTTGACTGGCTCAGTTCACCGCTGTTTGCGGCGCTATTATTGAGCGCGCTGGCATTGCTGACTGTGTTCTTTATTAATGAATGGTTTCACCCGTTGCCGCTGTTCAAATTGCAGATGCTGCGCCGTCACAATCTCGCACACGGTTTGCTGGCGCTGGCGGGCGTGTTGATTCTGTCGCTTTCCGGATCCGCGCTGCCCTCCGCCTATCTTGGCCAGGTAGAAGGTTTTCGCACACTGCAATTCGCGCCGCTGGCGTTAACCATCGGCTTGCCGCAATTACTGATCGCCCCACTGGTGGCAGCACTGCTCAATATCCGCTGGATTGATTGCCGCTGGATGCTAACTGCTGGCGTGACGCTGCTGGTGATCTCCTGCCTGATGGGCATGAACATTACCAGTGACTGGGCGCGACAGAATTTCTGGGTCATCCAAATTTTGCAGGCTTTCGGTCAACCGATGGTGATTCTGCCGGTGTTGATGAGCGCCACCAGCGTGGTTGCGCCACCGGAAGGCCCATTTGCCTCCGCGATGTTCAATACGGTGCGCGGTTTCTCCAGCATTGCCGCCAGCACCCTGGTGGAATGGTTTATCAGCCACCGGGAACAGTTTCACTCCAGCGTGCTGGTGGGCAATGCCGCCAGTCGCCCCTGGCTGATGACCGCGCCCAGCAGCGCCCAATCCAGCAGCAGCTTTCCTTTATTACCGGATGGCAGCGCCAGTAGCGCAGAGAACCTGAGCGGTTTCGCGACACTGCTGAAGCATCAGGCGATGGTGCTCAGCCTGAGTGACTGCTACCAAATGCTGATTGGTTTCGCCGTCCTGCTTTTACTACTGACTGCCTGGTTGCCAAAACGTGTCTGGCCGCCACAAACCCTGATTCAACCTGTTACGACGACGTCGAGATAACTGATATGCAAGCTTTTGCCTTGAAAAGAACGGTGCTGTTGAGTGCCCTATTAATCGTGTTGCTGGCCATGGCCTTTTTTGTCTGGTCATCAATGACCGGCAACGATCATCGCACTGATGATGCCTATGTAAATGCGGATTACACCCTGGTGGCACCGAAAGTGTCCGGCTATATCGCCAGTGTGAATGTGCAGGATAACCAGCGAGTAAAAGCGGGCGAACTGCTGGCCACGCTTGACGATCGCGATTACCGCGTGGCGCTGGAAACGGCGCAGGCGAAGTTGCAGGTCAGCGATGCCAAACGCCTGAGCAGCCAGGCTCAACTGGAGCAGCAGCAATCAACCATTGATGAAGCCAAAGCGACCCTGGCGGCGAGCCAGGCGTCTGCGCAATACGCAGGACAGAGTGCGGCGCGTTATAACCAGCTGTATAAAAGCGGCACCATTGCCGCAGATGAGCAGCAGAAAGCCAGTTCAACCCAACGTTCAGCGTCTGCTGCTGTGCGCCAGAGTGAAGCTGCACTGGCTGCATCGATGAAACAGGTTAGTGTGTTACAAGCGGCCGTGCGTCAGGCAGAGGCCGATGTGACAGCAGCGCAGGCCAGCGTGGATCAGGCGAAGTTGAATCTCTCTTATACGCGGATTGTGGCACCGGTAGACGGTATGGTGGGTCAGCGTTCGGTGCGATTGGGCGCTTACGTTAGCGCCGGAACGCGTTTGCTGGCGGTGGTGCCCTTGCAGCAAACCTATATCACCGCCAACTATCTCGAAACTCAGCTGGCCGATGTGCAGCCGGGACAGAGAGCGGTGGTGAGAGTCGATGCGCTGCCTGGCAAGACCTTTACCGGTCATGTTGACAGCATTGCACCGGCGACGGGCGCGACCTTCTCCGCCATTTCACCGGACAATGCCACCGGTAATTACACCAAGGTGGTGCAGCGTTTACCGGTGAAAATTGTGCTGGATGCCAACCAACCCGATTTGGCGCAACTGCGTGTGGGCATGTCCGCGATACCGGAAATTGACGCCCGATGAAAATGTGAGCAATCTCTCAGAACTGGCCTATTTATTTTCGGATCGATTGCGCGTAAATTAGCGCTCGATCCTGTTCTGAGTTCGCTTGGAACCACCTGAGAAGAAAGCGTGCAGCGGTTATGAACTTCACCTTTCTCTTATTCTGTTCGGGTTACGCTGGAGTGGGATCACCAGCATGGTAACCGCTCAGAGGAGTCGTTTTGTGAGATATGCTTTGATGGGAGTTTCTTTCTTCCTGTTAATCTGGGTAGGCACTTTCGTGCTGATGCTCAAATAAATCCTGCCAGGCGGGGCGACCAAAGTCGCCCTTCTTAGTTTTACTCTTCTTCTTCCAGCGCTTTTACCGTTCCCGGCAATATACCATCCGCACGGAACATGGCTTTGATGCCACGTACCGCCTGACGAATACGATCGCTGTTTTCAATCAGAGCAAATCGCACATGGGTATCACCGTAGTCACCAAAGCCGATGCCCGGTGAGACGCACACTTTGGCTTCCTGCAGCAGCAGTTTGGCAAACTCCAGCGAACCGAGATGCGCATAGTGATCGGGAATTTTCGCCCAGACGTACATTGAGGCTTTTGGCAGATCGACCATCCAGCCCGCTTCATGCAGCCCTTTCACCAGCACATCGCGACGGCGTTTATACTGCTCGGCGATATCACGCACGCATTGCTGATCACCTTCGAGTGCGGCAATCGCCGCGACCTGCAGCGGGGTGAAGGTGCCGTAATCGTGGTAGCTTTTGATACGCGCCAGCGCGGATACCAATTCTTTGTTACCCACCATAAAGCCGATACGCCAGCCTGCCATGTTGTAGCTTTTCGACAGGGTGAAGAATTCCACCGCTACGTCGCGCGCACCCGGCACCTGCATAATCGACGGCGCTTTCCAGCCATCATAGGTGATGTCAGCGTAAGCCAGATCGTGGATGACCAGCACGTTGTACTGTTTCGCCAGCGCAATTACACGTTCGAAGAAGTCGAGTTCGACGCACTGTGAAGTGGGATTCGAAGGGAAGCCGAGGATCATCATCTTCGGTTTCGGATAACTTTCGCGGATAGCGCGTTCCAACTCGTTGAAGAAGTCAACGCCTGCCACCAAGGGTACGGAACGCACTTGCGCACCGGCGATCACCGCGCCGTAGATGTGAATCGGGTAGCTAGGATTGGGCACCAGGACGGTGTCGCCATGGTCGAGCGTCGCCAGCATCAGGTGCGCCAGCCCTTCTTTGGAACCGATGGTGACAATGGCTTCTGATTCGGGATCGATCTCCACCTGATAGCGATCTGCGTACCAGCGCGAGATGGCGCGACGCAGGCGAGGAATGCCTTTCGAGGTGGAGTAACCGTGCGTATCGTCGCGTTGCGCTACCTGACAGAGTTTTTCCACGATGTGTGGCGGCGTGGGTCCATCCGGATTCCCCATTGAGAAATCGATGATGTCTTCGCCGCGCCGACGCGCAGCCATCTTCAATTCAGCGGTGATGTTGAATACATACGGGGGAAGGCGTTCAATACGCGAGAAACGACGGGGTGTGCTGTTATCAGCCATGATGTCCTCTGGTTTACGTAGGCGCCCGGACCGTCCGAGCGACGCTGGTCACTGCGGTGACCGAGGTAAGAACATAACGCGCTGATAACAGAATTGTCGAGAGCAACAGAATATTTTTTTAATGTTGCGGATTCAGGCGACCCAGCACCCAATCGTTTACCCATTGGTCGTTTAGCAGATAATTATCCCGTAGAGTGCCCTCAAGTGTGAAACCATTCTTTTCCAGAATGCGTCGGGACGGCCAATTCCCCTCTATGACCAGCGCTTTGAGTTTATGAAATTCTGCCTGTAGCAAGAAGTCGCACAGTGCCTTGAGCGCTTCACTGCCATAGCCGTTTCCGGTGAAGCGATGGCAGAGCATGTAGCCGACCTCAGCTTGCCGATAAGGCTGCCATTCGGCACTGCATCCAAACAGGCCGATAGGTTCATTGGTTTCGCACAGGCGTGCCACCAGGCACAGCATGTGGAAGCTGGTGACTTGCCAGGGCGCGAGGCGTTCGGTGAAGCGCTGGCGTATGTCGTTTTCGTCAGGGATTTCACTGACCCAGGTCATGGTGCCGGGATCTTCGTGTACGGCTTTGAAGATTTGCCAGTCTTCGGGTTGTAAGCGTGTCAGGGACAAGCGAGGGGTAAGAAGTTGCATTGCTGCGCTCCGCGAAATAACTCATGGCAACATAGCAAACCGCGTGATTTACAACCAGCGTTCTGCGTAGGGATTACTAATCCTCTTTTTGTTACTCAAGTTTTCCTCTTTTTGGGGAGTGTTGGGGATTTTGGGAGTTGGGAGTTGAGTTGATAGTCGCTGTTGGTTGGGTGCCAGGGCCAGAACGGGCCAGCCCTATCGCAAAGACAACACGCATCCCTGCAGATCGGCTGGGCCATCCGTGGCCCAGCCGCTTTGCTCTTCGGGCTGGCCCGTTCTGGCCTCGAGCTGAATGCGTTGCTGTTTTAAAACACCAGTGAGAATTTGGCCGGAAAATTGATCTAAACCATGAGAAGCGTTTTGCGGGTGTCGCGGCGCTGGCAGATCTTGATCACATTTTTTATCATAACCTCACCCTGGTTCACTCCGAGAGATGCCCTTGCCTTCCCACTTCGACATGCTGCTGGCGGTATTTGACCGCGCTGCGCTGATGCTGATTTGTCTGTTCTTCCTTACCCGCACGCGGGTATTCCGTCAGCTGCTGCAAAAAGATGAGCATTCGATCAAAGAGAAAGTGGTGGTGACGGCGATGTTCTCGCTGTTTGCCCTGTTCATTACCTGGTCGCGCATTAACGTGGATGGTTCGCTGCTGAACCTGCGGGTGATTGCGGTGATGTCCGGCGGCATTCTGTTTTGCCCTTGGGTTGGTAACGCTACCGGGGTGATCGCGCGCATCCATCGTTATCTGATCCATATGGATGGCGTAACGGCTCTGC
>NZ_DAMDQC010000074.1:0-21210 GCF_032082325.1 Pantoea sp. CTOTU50773
TGGCATAGACTTCAGCCAGTGCGCGCAGGATAGCATTGGAACCAAACACCAGATCGGCACGGGTGGCGCTGTATTTCACTTCACCGCTGACACGATCGCGGCCTTCGAACAGCTCGGCGCTCTCATCGGTGGCGCGCCATGCGGTGCGCATATCCAGCAGGTTGACGAAGAAGTCATTGCTCAATACGCCAACACGATCGGTGAACACGCCATGCTGACCGCCGTCGAAGTTGGTGCCCAGCACACGCAAACCGCCCAGCAGCACGGTTAATTCCGGTGCGCTCAGCGTCAGCTGCTGTGCTTTATCCAGCAGCAGGGTTTCAGTCGATGAGCCACCCGCAATACGGCGATAGTTACGGAAACCATCGGCGAGCGGTTGCAGCACGTCAAATGACTCCACCTCAGTTTGGTCCTGACGCGCATCGACACGGCCTGGCGTAAAGGGCACTTGCACCGCCACGCCTGCTGCTGCCGCAGCCATTTCAATACCCACGCTGCCGGCCAGAACGATCACATCCGCCAGCGACGCTTTACCAGACTCCTGCTGAATTTTTTGCAGGGTTGGCAGCACATCGTGAATCACGCTGGCGTTCACCGCCCAACCGTTTTGCGGTGCCAGTGCCAGACGTGCACCGTTGGCCCCGCCACGTTTGTCACCGCCACGGAAAGTGGAAGCAGATGCCCAGGCAGCAGAGACCAGTTGGCTGGCGCTGAGACCGGAAGCAGCAATCTTCGCTTTCAGATCGGTGATCTCATCAACGGTTGGCTGGTGGATCGCGGCAGGCAACGGGTCCTGCCAGATCAGATCTTCTTTTGGCACTTCCGGGCCGATGTAACGCGCTTTTGGCCCCATATCGCGGTGGGTCAGTTTGAACCAGGCACGGGCAAAGGCTTCATTGAACGCCTGTGGATCGTTGAGGAAACGGCGGGAGATCTTGCCGAACTCTTCGTCAAAACGCAGCGTCAGATCGGTCACCAGCATGGTGGGCTTGCGCTTTTTCTCGGGATCGAACGGGTCTGGAATGATCGCTTCCACATCCACCGCTTCGAACTGGATCGCGCCTGCTGGGCTGTGTGTCTGTACCCATTCGTATTTGAACAGGTTCTCGAAGAAGTAGTTGCTCCACTGGGTAGGCGTCTGCGTCCACACCACTTCCAGACCGGAGGTAATCGCATCCGCACCGGCACCGCTGCCGTAGCTGCTGCTCCAGCCGAGGCCCTGCGCTTCAATTGGCGAGGCTTCTGGATCAACACCCACGTGGCTGGCGGCAGCCGCACCGTGGGTTTTACCCAATGTATGACCACCGGCAATCAGCGCGACGATCTCTTCATCGTTCATGCCCATATTGCCGAAGGTGGCGCGAATCGCTGGTGCCGCTGATTTCGGATCGCCGCTGGCTTCCGGGCCTTCCGGGTTGACGTAGATCAGGCCCATTTCGGTGGCACCCACCGGCGCATTGGCAAGACTTTCTGGGTGGCGATGCGCCAGCCATTCAGTTTCGTTACCCCAATCCACATCCAGATCCGGTTCCCACACGTCTTCACGTCCGGCACCAAAACCAAAGGTGCGGAAGCCGGCATTTTCCAGCGAGACGTTACCCGCCAGAATATAGAGGTCGGCCCAGGAAATTTTCTGACCGTATTTCTGTTTTACCGGCCACAGCAGGCGACGTGCTTTATCGAGGCTAACGTTGTCTGGCCAGGAGTTAAGCGGCGCGAAACGCTGCTGCCCACGACCGGAACCGCCACGACCATCCACGGTGCGGTAAGTACCGGCACTGTGCCACGCCATGCGGATGAACAGCCCAATATAGCTGCCCCAGTCGGCTGGCCACCAGGATTGAGAGTCGGTCAGAATAGCGCGGATATCCGCTTTTAACGCCGGGTAATCCAGCTTGCTGAACTCATCGCGGTAGTTGAAGTTTTCACTGAGGGGATTGGAACGGTTGGAGTGCTGATTTAACAGGTCGACACGTAACATATTTGGCCACCAGTCGCGGTTGGTTGTTCCGCTCCCCGCGCCACGTGCCAGTACGCTTTTTTCTTCAGACGCCCCGTGATGAAAGGGGCACTTACCTGACGCTGCTGCATTATCGTTATTGTCGTGCGTGCTCATTTTTCGGCTCCGTTTGCTTCACATTGTCCGGTAAAGATAACCGTACCTTGTGAAAGAATATATTTGGATGAACCGAAGGTTTTGATAGTTACTGTCTTTCAAGCGCAGCGTGTGACATGACGCACAAAAAGTAGGGTTTTATCGTCAGCTGCGCATAATTTCGTCACTAAAACAGGTGTCGTTTGCAGCCAGTTGTCCCTAAATGCGCACCCTGCAGTCACTGGAGTGTTGCAGGGTCGCCATTTAGGGTGGCCGTGACAAAATTAGCTGCCGCGATAGGTTGACCACGACCACGGTGAGATCAGAAACGGCAGATGATAATGGCTGCCCGCCGAACCAATCACAAAATCAATCTGTGCACTGACGTACAGCGCATCGCGTCCGTCAGCAGCGAAATAGTCACCGATCTCTGCGGTCAATCGATAATGGCCTGGTGTTAACGGCTCGGGCGTTAAATCCTTAATACGGCCATCGCTATCGGTTTCCCCCTCCGCCATCGGCAACCAGCCTTCCGGGCTGTTCTGCTCCAGGGATATGGCCACGCCGATAGCGGGTTTACCCAGCGCGGTATCCAGAATGTGAGTGGTAATGGTGCTCATACAATGCTCTCCTTAAGCCGTAACAGGGTGATTTCACGCAGTTGCGTCAGCGCTTCCTGCTGCTCTGTCTCTGCATCATTGTTGAGCCTGCGCTGCAATTCCGCCAGCATCTCCTCGCCACTCCGCCCTTTGGCACGAATCAAAAACACCCGGTTGAAGCGCTGTTCATAGGATTGATTGCCCGCCAGCATGGCAAATTGCAGCGCGCCATCGGCCTGCTGCATCGCCGACTGCTCATTGCGTGACAATACTGCCTCTTTGCCCGCGCCCGCGGCTTTTTCACCAATACGGGGGTGAGCGCGTAATGCTTGTTCCAGTTCGGCACCTTGCCAGCGCTTTGCCAGTGTTTCAGCGGTCGTATAGAGCGCTTCCACATCCGCAAAAGGCCGTGCGGCCACCAGCGCCTGCTGCCAGTCAGGAATTGCCACGCAGTGGGCTATCGCTGTGTGTGCCTCATTGGGCGTGGCATCGTTAAACACCGCTAACTCCATGCAACGGCTCCTTAAGCCTGTGTCAGATCGTTGACCGCTTGCAGATAAGCCTGCACGCCCAATGCCACATCTGCTACCTGCACGGACTCGGCTGGATGATGGCTAATACCGCGATAGTTGCGCACGAACAGCATACCCACTGGCCAGCGATCGGCGATCGCAATCGCGTCGTGCCCTGCGCCGCTTGGCAAAGAAACGCTGCGGCCCTGTACGGTTTCCACCGCGTGGCTCAGCGCCTGTTGCAAACGTGCATCACAGGCGGTTGCCGCAATACGGTAATACTCGCTAGCGGTAAAAGTCAGTCCACGCCGCAAGGCAATCGCTTCGGCTTGTGTCAGCAGCGCGGACAACAGGCGCTCCAGCGGCTCATCCTGCGGCCCACGCACATCCAGTGAAAACTGCACTTCACCGGGGATAACATTCACGGCGCCCGGCAAACAGCTCAGGGTGCCGACCGTGGCCACCAGTTGTGGATCTTGCTCGGCAGTGGTGTGCTCAACAAACACCATCCACTCGGCGGCGGCGGCCAGTGCGTCTTTACGATGGGTCATCGGCACCGTGCCAGCGTGGCCCGCTTCACCGATAAAGCTGCAATTCAAACGACGCGCGCCGTTAATCGCGGTCACCACGCCAAGCGCCAAATCTTCCTGTTCCAGACACGGCCCTTGTTCTATGTGCAGTTCAAGGTAAGCCGCAATGTCGTTGACGTCGCGTGCTGCCTGCAAAATGTTGGCAGCGTCCAGACCGAGATCCTGCATCGCTTCCGCCACAGTTATACCGTTTCCATCCGGATGCGTTACCCAACTCTCGGGCCATGTGCCGGTAATACCCCGGCTGCCCAACAGCGTGATGCCAAAGCGCGTGCCCTCTTCATCGCCGAACCCGACAATCTCAATCGCCAGCGGTAAGCGCAGCTGACGATCGTGCAGCCACTGTACGGTTTCAATAGCACTCAGCACACCCAGCATGCCGTCATAGCGCCCGGCATTGCGCACCGTGTCCAGATGAGAGCCCAACAGCAGCGCCTGCGCGCCGGGTTCAGCAGACTCATAACGACCACAGATATTGCCCACAGCATCTTGCCAGGTGGTCATGCCGGCCGCCTGCATCCATTCTGCCACGCGGGCGTTGGCGCGGACCTGTTCAGGCGAGAGATAGACACGCGTCAGACCATCCTCACTTTCACTGATTTCAGCCAGGGCATCGCAGCGTGCCATGACGCGGGCAGCGGCGGACTGCGCCTCGCTGGCGGTCATCAGGCTTTTGCTCATGCGTGGCTCCCGTAATGATCCCACGCCGCCTGCATGGCCGCGCCTTGTGTCGAACGGTAACCCACATGGTTCAATACCGCTTCCAGCGCGCTCAGGGTTTGCATCACGCAATCTTTGCGCGCGTTGTAGCCCATGGTGCCGATGCGCCACACTTTGCCGTGTAGCGGGCCAAACGAGGTGCCGATCTCAATACCAAAATCTTCCAGCACCAATTTGCGCACCTGGTCGCCATTCACGCCCTGCGGGATCACCACACCGAGCACGTTGTTCATTTTGTGTTTCAGGTCGCCAAAGGTTTCGAGGCCCATGCCCTGAATGCCTTTCAGCATCGCCTCGCCGTGCAACTTATGACGTGCAATGCCGTTATCCAGCCCTTCCTGCATCATCAAACGCGCGCACTCACGTGCACCAAACAGCGCGGTAGTGGCTTCGGTATGGTGGTTCAGACGTTCCGGCCCCCAGTAATCCATGATCATGCCGAGATCGAAATAGTTGGAGTAAATCATCTCCTCATCGCCATCCTGATGATCCGCAGTACGGATGCCCTCTTCCACACACTTACGTTTGCGGATCACCGCTTCCATCTGCGGGCTGAGGGTGATCGGAGAAGTACCCGACGGACCGCCAAGGCACTTCTGCATACCGGCAGAGACCGCATCCAGTCCCCAGGCATCGGTTTCCAGCACGTTACCGCCCAGTGAAGCTGTGGCATCGGTATAGAACAGCACGCCATATTTCTGGCAGATGGCGCCGAGTTGTTCCAACGGCTGCAGCATGGTGGTGGAAGTATCACCCTGCACCGTCAGCAGCAGGCGCGGCTGCACTTTTTTGATCGCGTCTTCAATTTGATCGGGGGTGAACACTTCGCCCCACGGCACTTCAATAGTGTGCACTTCGGCGCGGCAGCGGCGGGCAATCTCACACAGCAGATGGCCAAAGCGGCCAAACACCGGCACCAGCACTTTGTCGCCCGGACGGATAGCCGAGAGCAGAATCGCTTCGATACCGGCGCGCGAGGTGCCGTCAATCAACATGGTCCAGCGGTTTTCGGTACGAAATACACCACGATACAGCGCCATCACTTCATTCATGTAGTGCGCCATCGCCGGATCGTACTGACCCAGCAGCTGGCTCGACATGGCGCGCAGGACACGCGGATCGGCGTTGATAGGACCAGGGCCCATCAGCAGGCGTTGTGGTGGATTTATTTGCGAAAACTGACTGATATCCATGTGCTATTCCTTTTGAAGACTTAAAGACGGACGGTGGAGATAAACTGTTTAAGCTCGGCGGTCTGCGGGTTGGCAAACAGCGTTTTGCTGTCACCCTGCTCCCAGACGCGGCCCTGATGCATAAACACCACGCGATCGCCCACATCACGGGCGAAGTTCATTTCATGGGTAACGAGGATCAAGGTCATGCCCTCGGCAGCCAGCTGTTCCAGCACCTTCAGCACTTCACCCACCAGTTCAGGATCGAGCGCTGAGGTGATCTCGTCACAGAGTAATACTTTCGGCTGCATTGCCAGCGCACGGGCAATCGCCACACGCTGTTGTTGTCCACCGGATAAATTGGCCGGGTAGTAGTTGATGCGTTCGCCAAGGCCGACCTTTTCCAGCATCTGCGTCGCCAGCTCGCGACATTCGGCTTCGCTCTTCTTCAGTACCCGGCGCGGCTCAATCATCACGTTTTCCAGCTCGGTCATGTGCGGGAACAGGTTGAAGTTCTGGAACACCATGCCCACCGAGCGGCTGATTTCACGCGCCTGGGATTCACGGTCGGTGATCGTCATACCGCCGAGTTTGATGCTGCCTTCCTGGTAGCCTTCCAGCCCGTTCATGCAGCGCAGCAAGGTACTTTTGCCCGAGCCGCTGCGGCCGATGATCGAAATCACCTCGCCGTTGTCGATATCCAGATCGACACCTTTCAGGACGTGGTTGTCGCCGTAGTACTTCTGGACCTGATTAATGGTGATGAGCGGCATTGAATTTTTTCTCCAGGTACTGGCTGTAACGCGACAGCGGATAACACATCAGGAAGTAACCCAGCGCCACCAGGCCAAATACCTTAAAGGGCTGATACGTCACATTGTTCAAAATAGTGCCGGCTTTCGTCAGCTCGACGAAACCGATAATCGAGGCCAGCGCGGTGCCTTTAATCACCTGAACGGCAAAGCCTACGGTCGGCGCGATGGCGATGCGAATCGCCTGCGGTGCCACCACGCGAAACAGCGTTTGACCAAAAGTCAGGCCGAGGCAACGCGATGCTTCCCACTGGCCTTTCGGCAGCGCACGAATACTGCCGTGCCAGATATCCACCAAAAATGCGCTGGTGTAGAAAGTTAATGCCAGCGAAGCGGCGGTCCAGGGCGCCACATCAATGCCAAACAGCCCGACGCCAAAGAAGGCGAGGAACAGCTGCATCAACAACGGCGTGCCCTGAAACAGTTCGGTGTAGCAGCGAATCAAGCGCGTCAACCATGGGCGCTTCAGCAGGCGTAAAAACAGCAGCGGTAAGGTCACTAGCGTGCCGCCAAAGAAGGCCACCAGCGACAGTAAAATCGTCCAGCGCGCCGCCAGCAGCAGGTTGCGCAGGATGTCCCAGTCAGTAAAGGTTGTCATGCGGGCTGCGCTCCAAACCATTTACGCCCCAGCGCCAGCAGCAGCTGTCGCATGGCAATCGACAACGCCAGGTAGATCAACGTGGTCACCAGATAGACTTCAAAACTCAAGAAAGTGCGTGACTGAATCAGGTTGGCGGCGAAGGTCAACTCTTCGTACGACACCTGCGACACCACCGATGAACCCAGCATCACAATGATGCATTGGCTGACTAGCGCCGGATAAATACGTTGCAGCGACGGCGGCAGAACCACGCGGATAAAAGTCTGCGTGCGGGTCAAGCCCAGCACACGGCCCGCTTCCCACTGCCCTTTCGGCGTCACCTGAATTCCGGCGCGGATAATTTCAGTGCTGTACGCGCCAAGGTTAATCAACATCGCCAGCAGCGCTGCTTCGCCCGCCGTCAGTTTCAGACCAAGATTGGGCAAACCAAAGACGATAAAAAACAGCTGTACCACGAATGGCGTATTACGGATCAGTTCGACATAAACGCCCCAGATGCGACTCGCCCAGCTCGGTTTGCCACTGCGCAGTGCCGCGCCGAGAATCCCCAGGCTCACCCCGCCGACGGTGGCGAGAACCGTTATCTGAATCGTGACCCACAGCCCTGCCAGTAACTCTGGCCAGTGCGGCCAGAGATCTGCAAAATTGAGTTGCCCAATCATTGCGTTATGCGCCGAGGTTGGCTGGCAGTGGGGCTTTCAGCCACTCTTCTGACAGCTTGTTCAGCGTACCGTCTTTGATGCCCTGCTCAATCAACGCGTTCACTTTACCTTTCAGCGCTGGCTCATCTTTCTTCAGGCCGATAAAGCACGGTGAATCTTTCAGCATGAACTGCGGCACCGGCGCTTTTTCTGCGTTCTGGCGTGCAATGGCAGCCACCACGAGGTTACCGGTCGCGACATACTGCACCTGACCTGACAGGTAAGCTGACAGCGTGGTGTTGTTATCTTCATAACGCTTCACCTGTGCATCTTTTGGCGCCACATCGCTCAGCACCATGTCCTCCACTGCACCGCGCGTCACACCAATTGATTTACCGCTCAATGCTGCCGCATCTTTTAGTGGCTCACCTTTCGGGCCAAACACCCCAAGGAAGAACGGCGCGTAAGCACGGCTGAAATCGATCACTTTCTCGCGTTCGGCGTTTTTGCCCATGCTGGAAATCACCAGATCCACTTTATCGGTTTGCAGATAAGGCACGCGGTTGGCGCTGGAGACCGGCACCAGCTGCAACTTCAGTTTCATCTGCTTCGCCAGGTACTTCGCCATGTCGATGTCATAGCCTTGTGGCTGTAAATCAGTCCCTACCGAACCAAACGGCGGGAAGTCCTGCGGTACCGCAACACGGATGACGCCACGCTTCTGAATGTCTTGTAGCTGATCGGCCATCGCACTGCCGACCTGAGCCATCAGCAATGCTGCGCCTGCGACTGCCAGTAAAACTTTTTTCATTATGCACCCCGGTGAGTTTATCGTGAAACAAAAGATTCTTGATAAAACGATTTGCAACTAATGTGCCAACCGCAGGGTGTGGGGCGCAAAGGGAAGAAAAACGAATAAACACGGAGTTTAAGGCGATAAAAACGGGCATTACGCCCGTATTAAAACCCGATCAAAAAAGGTGCAAAGCACCAAAGTGGTGCCCACTATCGGTGTTCCAGTTCATCCAGGTGCTGATAAAGATCGGCAATTTGATGAATACGCTGACGGCCTTGCGACAGCATTTCATGCAGCAGTGCATTTGCCAGCAGGTTGATCAGACTCATCGCCGAGGCATAGCTATCAAAGGCGGAGACGCTATCGAGCGGCGCGCATAGCTGCCAGTGTGCCAGGGTGATAATGCCCTGTGCCTGCGGCTCGCACAGCGCCAGCACCGGGATGTTGCTCTGCTGTAGCTGCTGCATCAGCGGGCGGATGATCCGTGGACGGCGGCGGAAGGCCATCACGACCACAATATCTTCCGCTGTGATATCCACCAGCTCCTCGCCCAGCGTCTGGCCGGGTTGTGGTAACACATGTACCTGCGGACGCGCCTGCATCAGCTGCTGACGCAGGTGCAATGCCACCGGATAGGCGTTACGCATGCCGATAATAAACACCCGCTTTGCAGCACCCAGCGCCTGAATCACTTCGCCAAACTGCTGCGGGTCGATGCTGTTCACCCACTGCGTCAGGTTGGCCATCTCCTGCTTGTAATGACGCGACAGTAAGGTATTGCCCTGCACTGCATCGCGATTGTCGGTGAGGGGCATCCCGCTCTGACGCAGCGTACGCAGCTCATCACGCATGTCCTTGTATTTCTCATAGCCCAGACGTTTAAACAGGCGGCTGACTGTCGCCTTCGATACCCCGCTCAGCCGCGCCAGCTCGGCGCTGTTGTAGCTGATCAGGTCATCAAAATGGTCAAATACAAAATCGGCAATACGCTGCTCCTGCGGCGACAGTTGCGGATAGTGACTGCGAAGGCGTTCATCAAGCTGTTTCATCATTGGTCCTGTAACTTTCGTTTCATCACAAGCTAGCACAAATCGATCCACATTGATGTCCGACCAAAACTGGAACAGCTCTTGCTTAGATCACCTCACGGATTTGTAGGGACGCCCATTACGGCGACCACTAACCCAATCCCCCTACAAAAGAATCAATGATGAAGAGTTCACTATGATACAGAGCAACATGGCCCCGCTCGGCATGGCCGTCACCCCACATCATCTCGCCAGTGAAAGCGCACTGGCGGTTTTACGCGAAGGCGGCAACGCGATTGAAGCGATGGTAGCGGCAGCGGCCACTATCGCGGTTGTCTACCCGCACATGAACGGCTTGGGTGGCGATGGCTTTTGGTTGGTCGTGCCGCCCAATGGCGATCCTATCGCTATCGATGCCAGTGGCGCAGCAGGCTCACTCGCCCACCTCGACTTCTATCACGGCGAAAGTCACATCCCGCATCGCGGCCCCAAAGCCGCGTTAACCGTGGCGGGCACGGTGAGTGGCTGGCAGGAAGCGTTAACGCTGGCTGAAGAGCTGGGTTCTGCGCCATTGCCGTTAGCCCGTTTGCTGCGTGACGCCATTCGCTATGCTGCCGATGGCATTCCTGTTACCGCATCGCAGGCTGCAGCCACTGCCGCAAAGCAACATGAATTGCTTGATCAACCCGGCTTCGCTGCGACCTTCTTGCCTGACGGCACCGTGCCTGGTGCCGGTAGCCGTTTTACCCAGCCCGCGCTTGCCAATACACTTAGCGTGTTGAGTGAACAGGGTCTGGAGAGTTTCTATCGCGGCGAACTGGCCCACCATCTGGCACGTGAAATGACCGCGCTGGGTATGCCGATCACCCTGGAAGATCTTCAGAAACAGCACGCGCGCCGCTGCACGCCGCTACATCTGGCACACAGCGAAGGCGACATCTGGAATATGACGCCTCCGACGCAAGGTTTGGTGTCGCTGGCCATTCTGGGCATCACCGACCGGTTGAACATGGCAGAGGCGGATGAGGCACAAACTGTGCACCGCATTGTTGAGGCCACCAAAAAAGCCTTTGCCTTGCGCGACGAACACATCACCGATCCGCGCCATATCGACTTCAATGTGCAAGACCTGCTCGATGCCGATCATCTTTCCACACTGGCAACGCAAATTAATGACCAACAAGCCGCGCCGTGGGGAACCGGGCGAGGTCCTGGCGATACCGTATGGATGGGGGTGATGGACAGCAGCGGGCTGGCCGTTTCCTTTATCCAGAGCATTTATCACGAATTTGGCAGCGGCGTCGTGCTACCGGGTACAGGCATTACCTGGCAAAACCGCGGTGCAGCCTTTAGCCTGCAACCGGGCCATCTGCTGGCACTAAAACCCGGTAAACAACCGTTCCATACCTTAAATCCAGCGGCTGCGCGCCTGAAAGATGGTCGCACGATGGTTTACGGATCAATGGGGGGCGATGGCCAACCACAAACGCAGGCAGCAATTTTTACCCGCCACGTAATTCAGGGACAGCCACTTCAACAGGCGGTCAGTGCACCGCGCTGGTTGTTGGGGCGAACCTGGGGACAATCCTCTGACTCTCTCAAACTCGAAGCGCGTATGTCAGCAGAAACGGTGCAGCAGTTGCGCGAACTCGGTCATGACGTTGAGCTGTTGCCTGATTTCAGCGAAGTCGTCGGCCACGCTGGCGCCATCGTCAGACACAATAACGGCATGCTGGAAGGTGCCTTCGATCCACGTAGCAACGGCAGCGCAGCCGGCTTTTAAAGGAAACCATCATGCATTCGCAACCGGACTGGGCGGCTTATATCGCTCAAATGGAACAGATTCTGGCTCTGGAGCTGGACGAAGCACGTCGCACTGAATTGCTGGTGCAGTTCAATCGCATTGCCGCCATGGCTGAACCGCTCATGGCTTTCCCGCTGGATGACCGTCTGGAAGTGGCAGGAGTGTTTCATCCATGAAACTGGCATCGTTATCCATCAAAGCGCTCAATCATGCGCTGAATCAAGGTGATATTAGCGCCCGTGAAGTGGCGCAACAGACGTTGAACGCCATTGAACAGCACAATCCTGCACTCAATGCGTGGACCGAAGTCACCGGTCAGCGCATGTTGCGCGAGGCGGATCAGGTCGATTTGCAACGCCAGCGCGGTGAAGTATTGCCTGTGCTGGCGGGTATTCCTTATGCGGTTAAAAACCTGTTTGATGTCGCCGGTCACAGCACCCTTGCTGGTGCCAGCTTATTCAGTGAACGTGCAGCGGCCCGCGAAGATGCGTGGGCGGTGAGTCGACTGCGTCAGTCCGGTGCACTGCTCTCCGGCATGCTGAATATGGATGCCTACGCTTACGGCTTTACCACCGAAAACACCCATTATGGCCCGACCCATAATCCGCGCGATTTGAGCCGCGTGGCCGGTGGTTCCTCCGGCGGCTCGGCGGCGGCCGTCGCGTCAGGCTTAGTGCACTTCTCACTGGGCACCGATACCAATGGTTCGATCCGCGTGCCGGCCTCGTTGTGCGGTATCTATGGACTCAAACCGACCTTTGGTCGCTTATCGCGCAGTGGCAGCCATCCTTTTGTCGCCAGCCTCGATCATATCGGTCCGTTTGCTCGCTCGGTGGAAGATTTGAGTCTGGTGTACGATGCGCTGCAAGGTCACGATGCCAGCGATGCTTTCCAGGCAGCGCAGGCGAAGGAACCGGCCAGTGACGGATTAGTAAAAGGCGCAGAAGGCATACGTAGCGCAGTGCTGGGTGGTTTCTTTTCGACCTGGTGCAGCGAAGAAGCGCGTGCCGCCGTGCAAGTGGTGGCACAAGCGCTGGATGCCAGCGAAGCCGTCACGTTAGCCAACGCGGAAATTGCCCGTTCAGCGGCCTTTATCCTCACCGCCTCAGAAGGCGGCAATCACTATCTGCCCGCTTTGCGCAATATTCCCGAGCAATTCGAACCGAACTCTCGCGAGCGCCTGCTGGCCGGAGCGATGCTGCCTTCCGCGTGGTATGTGCAGGCGCAGCGCTTCCGCCGTCATTTCCAACAGCAGGTGTTACCGCTGTTTGAACAATTCGATGTCCTGATTGCACCGGCGACCCCTTGCACCGCAACCACCATTGGGCAAGAGACGATTCATATTAACGGCCAGGATTTGCCGACGCGCGCCAGTATGGGCATGTTAACGCAGCCGATTTCCTTCCTCGGCTTGCCGGTCTGTACCGTGCCTTTGCAAACTGCCAGCGGATTACCGATTGGCTTACAGTTAATCGCAGCACCGTTTAAAGAACATCTTGCACTGCGCGCCGCCTGGGCACTGCAGCAGCAAGGGTTGACCCTGCCACAAACTACCCTGATGGATGCGTAACCATGACACCTGAACATATTGATCGTCCTGCTGTGCTGGCTGAGGTGACCGCTGCGTTTTACCGCTATGAAGAAGCGCTGATCAGCAACAATGTCGATGTGCTGGATGAATTGTTTTGGCACGACGATCGCACCGTGCGTTTGGGCGCAGGGGAAAATCTGTATGGCATTGATGAGATCCGTTCATTTCGCGCTGCCCGTCCATCGAAGGGATTGGCGCGCACGCTACGTAATACGGTGATCACCACCTTTGGAGATGACTACGCGGTGTGCAGCACTGAGTTTACGCGTGAAGGCGTGGAGAAGATTGGTCGCCAGCAGCAAACATGGGTGCGCATGCCTTATGGGTGGCGGATTGTCGCGGCGCAGGTGAGTTTAATGAGCTAGCGGGGTAAACCGGCGCTCGTCAGTAAGACTTAACTCGCGTGGTCAGGGCCGGTACGACAGTTCATGTCGTACCGGCCAAATGTGTCGGCGCGGAGTATCGCTGGTCGTTAAACAGCAGGAGCCGGGTGCGTCTCCATCCAGTGATCAGCGATTTGCTGGCGCGTACAACCCCACACATTCTCATGCTGCTGGATATGGTCAAGGAAACGCTGCAGGGAACGGAATTTGCCCGGGCGGCCGAGCGGTCGACAGTGCATGCCAATCGACATCATCTTCGGCGCGGTGTCGCCCTCTTCATACAACACATCAAAGGTGTCACGCAGATAGACAAAGAACTGCTCGGCGGTATTAAAACCCTGTGGCGAGGCGAAGCGCATATCGTTACATTCCAGCGTATAAGGAATGATCAGATGCGGTTTCACCGTGCCATCCTGGCAGGTCACCTGCGTCCAGAACGGAAGATCGTCGCCGTAATAATCGCTGTCATAACTGAAGCCACCGTTCTCCACCACTAAGCGGCGGGTGTTGGGGCTGTCGCGGCCGGTGTACCAGCCGGTAGGCGCTTTACCAAAGAGATCGCGCAGTACATCCACCGCCTGCTGCATGTGCTGACGTTCGGTTTTGGCATCCATCGACTGATAATGGATCCAGCGCCAGCCATGGCTGACTACGTCGTAATCCGCGACTTTGATGGCGTCCACAATCTCCGGATGACGCGCCAGCGCCATCGCCACGCCGAAAACCGTTAATGGCAATCCGCGCTTCTGGAACTCGTTGTGAATGCGCCAAAAGCCTGCGCGCGAACCGTATTCATAGAGAGAATCCATCGACATATGGCGGTCGGCGTAACTGGCGGCGCCAATGATATCGGATAGGAATTGTTCAGATCCTGCATCGCCGTGCAGCACATTGTTTTCTGCCCCCTCTTCATAGTTGAGGACAAACTGCACCGCCACTTTCGCGTTGCCCGGCCACTGTGCGTGCGGCGGATGGTTAGCATAACCAATCAGGTCACGCGGGTAGTTTTTGTTGAAGCTGTACTCTTTCTTTTCAGATACATCGCTCATTCTGTAAATTCCTTAGTCAGTCCTCAACCAGCACTTAGTTTAGGTGCTGAAATGCGCCGCTGAGCGGTTTTTCGATCGGGTAATCTAAATCGCCATGTTTACTGGTACCAAAGCCCAGCGCCACCAGTGATTCCACCATTTTTACCGCAGCGCTGACGCCATCAATCACCGGCAGACCCAGCTCTTTCGTCAGCTCCTGTGCCAGTGAGGCCATACCGCCACAGCCCAGCACTATCGCGCCGCTGCCATCTTCTCGCTTCGCCTGAATGCAACGCTGGCGCACTTTTTCCTGCGCCACACCGCTGCCATCTTCCAGCGCCAGCACCGGGAGATCGATAGCGTGCAACGCCGCACAATGATGGCTAAAGCCATATTGTTGCAGCAGATGGCGGGCAATCACCAGGGTACGCGGTAGCGTGGTGACGATTGAAAAGCGTGTCGCCACCAGCGTTGCCGTGTGCATCGCGGCTTCCGCAATGCCGATCACCGGACCGCTGGCCAGTTCACGCGCGGCCAGCAATCCCGGATCGCCGAAACAGGCAATAATGTGGCCACTCACGCCCTGTGCTTTGCCGACCCTGACCTGTTCCAGTACGCCAATCGCCGCAATGGCTTCATCGAAGTGCCCTTCAATCGAAGGCACCCCCTGGCTCGGACACACCGCCAGAATTTCAGTTCCTGGTGCCGCTACCGCACGTGCGGCTGCACCGATGGTTTCTGTCATCGCCAGGCTGGTATTGGGGTTGATCACCTGAATCAGGCTCATGATGCGGCTCCATTGTGACCGGAAAATAACCGGGTGAAGTCGGGTAAGGTTTCGCCGCTGCGCTCAAAATGCAGGCTGGCCACGATGTGTTGGAAGTGATGCTGTAAGGCTGCGGTGAGCGCGGGAAGATCTTTCTGCCGCAGTAGCTCCACCAGCCGATCGTGATGATCGCAACGACACCCGCGTTGCCAGGGCGCACCATAGGCGGCAATCACTAATGATGAGCGCTGTGTCAGGCGCGTCACCATATCCGTCAGCACCTGATTACCGGAAATCGCCTGTAGCTGAATATGAAAAGCCGCAGAGAGCCGAATTGCCGCCGCACCATCGTGCTGTTCGTGAGCCTGCTGCTCTTCCTCAATGAGTGTGCTCAGGGCAGCAAGGTGTGGTGGCTGAACGTGAGCCAGCACCGCGGGCAAATTGGCGCACTCGAGTAAGCTGCGTGTGGCAAAGATATCGCGCGCCTCGTCAACGCCCGGCGTGGCCACTTGTGCACCACGCCTGGGCGACAAGGTGATCATTTGCACCGCCGCGAGGCGTTGTAGCACCTTGCGAATGCCGGTACGGCTCACACCAAAAGCTTCTGATAGCGCCTCTTCTGGCAATTTGCTGCCCGGTGGCAGCTGATGTTCCACAATGGCGGTGAGTAATGCCTGATAGATGGGTTCGTCGCGATCATTCAGATCGGCAGCCGTTTTCTGGCCTGTTTCGCTCTTCATTACCTGCTCCGGTAAGTGTCTGTGCACAGCACATCGTATACGTGAAATTAATTTTTTGTATACAAGAAATCAATTCTGGCCTGGATCCTGCAATACCGTTTCACGCTGTGATTATTTTTCCCATGTTGTTAGAGGAGCAGGTTTCATGCCAAATCATTCTGAAGTGACCTCCGGGGTGGCCTCTGGCGCCAACGCCCACTACAGTCCACGCCTGTGTAATGAAGATCTGGCGCCCACGCGCGACCAGAACTGGTCGTGGTATAACATTTTCTCTTTCTGGATGTCGGATGTGCACAGCATGGGTGGCTATGTGGTCGCCGCCAGCTTCTTTACGTTGGGACTGGCGAGCTGGCAGGTGCTGCTTTGTCTGCTGGTAGGTATCTGCATCGTACAGTTGTGTGCCAATCTCGTCGCCAAACCGAGCCAGATGGCGGGCGTGCCTTACGCGGTGATTTCACGTCAGGCATTCGGCGTGTTCGGTGCCAATATCCCCGCGGTGATTCGCGGCCTGATCGCTTTCGCCTGGTATGGCATTCAAACCTATTTAGCGGCTAATGCGCTGATGCTGGTACTGCTGAAGTTCTTCCCTTCATTAAGCGGGATGACGCAAAGCAGCTGGCTGGGGTTGTCTCAACTGGGCTGGTGCTGCTTCGGCGTGATGTGGTTCCTGCAGGCGATGGTGTTCTGGCACGGCATGAGCGCGATTAAACGCTTTATCGATGTGGCGGGTCCGGCTGTCTACGTGGTGATGGTGGCGCTAGCGGGCTGGATTGTATACAAAACCGGCTTTGACGGTATCTCCTTTACGCTGGCCAGCAAGCAGTTAAGCACTGGTGAGCAAACCTGGCAGATGATCACCGCCACCGCATTAGTGGTCTCTTACTTCTCTGGCCCATTACTCAACTTTGGTGACTTCTCTCGCTACGGTAAAAGCATGGGGGAAATCCGCCGGGGGAACCGCTGGGGCCTGCCGTTTAACTTCCTGCTGTTCTCGATTGTCACCGTGGTGATCGTGTCAGGTACCCAATCGCTGTTCGGCCGCATGATTACCGATCCCATTGAGACCGTGAGCATGGTTGGCAATGATGTCGCCGTCGCGATTGGTTTACTCACCATGATTATCGCCACTATCGGCATCAACATCGTGGCGAACTTTGTTTCCCCGGCTTTCGACTTCTCAAATTGCTCACCGCAGAAAATCAGTTTCCGTACCGGTGGAATGATTGCCGCAGTGGGTTCTGTTCTGCTGACGCCATGGAATCTGTTCCAGTCACCGGAGTTGATTCATTACACGCTGGATGTGCTGGGCTCCTTTATCGGCCCGCTGTTTGGCATTTTGGTGGCCGATTTCTATCTGATTAAGCGCAGCAAGGTTTACGTTGACGACCTGTTTGATGACACACCAAAAGGACGCTACTGGTATCGCGGGGGCTTTAACCCAAAAGCGATTGCCGCACTGCTGCCGTCGGTAGGTATTTGCCTGGTGATCAGCTTTATTCCGTCACTGCATGCCGTGGCAAACTTCAGCTGGTTTATTGGTGTGGCATTAGGTGCAGGTTGCTATCGCTGGCTGGCTCGCGCCGATCGTGAAGTCTCAGTGGGCACCTATCGTCAGGAAGTGGCGGTGCAGAAGGATTGATCTGGTGATCAGGTTGGCGCCGATGCCAGCCTGAAAAAGCAAAAAGCCGATGCATTTCTGCATCGGCTTCTTTAATGATTGGCGGAACGGACGGGGCTCGAACCCGCGACCCCCTGCGTGACAGGCAGGTATTCTAACCAACTGAACTACCGCTCCGCGCTTTGTTCCCCGTCGAGAACGAGGCGAATATTAATGGCAGCCTTATGAACCGTCAATGCTTTTTCTGAGGGAATGAATCGTTTGCCGATTTTTTCAGCTTTACGTTGCTTTTCCACGCAAAATCAGCCCATTCAGGCCCGCCACAGGCAGCTTCCGCCCTTCTTCAACACTAAATCCAGACGGCTTTCATGTGCGATAATCTCATCATCGCTGGCGTTGACCACGCGTAATCCTGAACTCGGACGCACGATGCGCTGAATGTTATCGCCGGTATTTTGGCTGCTCTGATCGCCTTCCGCCGAGAAAGCCAGCGAAGTTTGGCCGCCCGTCATCATCAGGAACACTTCAGCCAGAATTTCGGCATCGAGCAATGCGCCGTGCAGCGTACGTTTGCTGTTGTCGATTTCGTAGCGATTACACAGTGCATCGAGGCTATTGCGCTTGCCTGGATACATTTTACGCGCCATCGCCAGGCTATCTGTCACCTGACAGAAGGTGTCGGTTTTGCCGATACCGCGCTTAAGCATGCCAAACTCATAATCCATAAAGCCGATATCGAACGACGCGTTATGGATCACCAGCTCTGCACCACGGATGTATTCGAGGAATTCATCGGCGATGTCTGCAAACATCGGCTTATCGGCAAGAAACTCATCGGCAATACCGTGAACGCCGAAAGCTTCCGGATCCACCAGCCGATCGGGCTTGAGATACATATGGAAGTTGTTGCCGGTCAGGCGACGGTTAATCACCTCAACCGCACCGATTTCAATGATGCGATGCCCTTCATAGTGCACACCGATCATGTTCATGCCGGTGGTTTCGGTATCGAGGACGATCTGGCGGTTATTTGCAGTGCTCATAGGACTCGTTTTATGTCAGACTTGGCGTTTTGTCAGAAGGAAGTCTACCAGAGATGCGCAAACAGGTAGAAATATTCACCGATGGATCCTGCCTGGGCAATCCCGGCCCCGGCGGTTACGGTGCCATTTTACGTTATGGCCCACATGAAAAAGAGTTCAGCGCCGGTTATCGACTCACGACCAACAACCGCATGGAAATGATGGCGGCGATTGTGGCGTTAGAGGCGCTAACGCAGCCCTGCGAAGTGGTGCTCAGCACCGACAGTCAGTATGTGCGCCAGGGCATCACCAGTTGGATCCATAACTGGAAAAAGCGCGGCTGGAAAACGGCCGATAAAAAGCCGGTGAAAAATGTCGATCTCTGGAAGCGGCTCGATCTCGCGCTCAGCCACCATGAAATAAAGTGGGAATGGGTAAAAGGCCACGCCGGTCACCCGGAAAACGAGCGCTGCGACGAACTGGCACGCAGCGCAGCCGGTCATCCGACGCAGGATGATGTCGGCTATCAGGTCGAATCCTGATCCTTCACTGCACGAAATTGCCGGGTGGCATTCACCGTTTGTCTGACCTGCGCTTTGTTTAAGCTCTTCTTCGCTTTGGTGGGCGTTAATGGGAATGTTCGTTTGCGTGCCACCACAATGTTCAGACATCCCAGCGCGGGCAGGTGCGCACTGATTACTTTGCCGCCCTGCCGATGCCACGGCACCACTTGAAAACGGGTGCGATAGACCACTTCATAGTTGAGCAGGCTGAGCCAGTCGAGCAAGCGTACCTGGCTGAACATGCGTCCGCTCCATGGCGCACGGGCGTGCAAACCCGGGATACCTTTGCTGATCCCCAGCAGACTGAACGGGTTGAACCCGCTGATAATCATCCAACCATCGTCAATCAGGACGCGATCCACTTCTCGTAACACGCGATGGGGATCCTGACTCCATGCCAGGGTATGCGCCATCAAACAAGCATCAATCGATTTCGCTTCAAAAGGTAATTGCGTGGTATTGGCGATCACCTGCAAGTCATCGCCCTCAATGCCCACATTTACCTGATGCGATATGGCACACTGACGGGTATTGATTTCTGCGCTGAGGCTGCCAAGTTTAAGCATATGAAAGCCATACAGCTTTCCAAGGTAAGGCTGCAACTGCTGCGTGAGTGCATCGCGAAAATAATCGCCCCATGGCATATCGCGCCAGGAGCGCGGCGCAGTCAGAACCTGGCGTGTTTTCGCTGGCTTCATGCTCTACCATCATCCTTTTTCTACGACCTGAGAGGTGTTTATGAATCTTACCAGTATTCCCGCGTTGCAGGATAACTACATCTGGACACTGACGGACGATGATAAAAACTGTCTGATCGTCGATCCCGGCGAGGCTCAACCGGTGCTGGATAAAATCAGAGTCAACAAGTGGCAACCGGTGGCCATTTTACTCACGCATCATCATCACGATCATGTCGGCGGTGTCGCCGAATTATTGCAACACTATCCCGATATCGCGGTTTACGGACCAGAGGAAACCGCGGATAAGGGGGCAAAACACATCGTCTCTGAGAATGATGAATTTACCCTGCTTGGGCTAGATTTCCGTGTCATCGCAACACCCGGACACACTTTAGGACATATCTCATATTTCAGTTCACCTTATCTTTTCTGTGGTGACACGATGTTTTCTGGCGGCTGTGGAAGATTATTTGAAGGCACAGCAGAACAAATGTTTGATTCATTTCAAAAGCTTAACCAACTCCCTGCGGACACCTTGATTTGCTGCGCTCATGAGTACACATTATCCAATATGAAGTTTGCTGCGGCTATTCTGCCTCATGACCCGAAAATTTTGGCAAGGTATCAGCAAATTAAGGACTTACGTGCAGAAAATCGCATTACTTTGCCAACAAAACTGGCACTTGAGCGGGATATAAATTTATTTCTCCGTACGCAAGATGCTGATTTACAAAAGGCTTTGGGGACTAATGTTGCTTCCTCCCCGTTATGGCAAACTTTCGCTGATCTACGCGAGAAGAAAGACCGTTTTTGATATTTAAGGTTGTGTTGTGTGTACCCCTAACGTATAGTTGCTCGTCTTTTAAGCGAACTATTGACACACACATGAAGGCTAAAGCGATCTTACTCGCCTCGGTCTTGCTGGTAGGATGTCAGGCATCAAGGAATGACGCCAATATCCCCGTCCAGCATGCACAGAGCCTGTCTTCAGCTGGTCAAGGTGAAAATGGAAAGTACGGAGATCAATTATTATCGCAGCGCTGGCAGGATGATGGAACAAGCCTCGCAGAAGATACCGATCTCTGGAATCACATTAGTGACGAGTTGAAGATGGGGATTCCGGAAAACCCCCGGATCCGCGAACAAAAAACAAAGTTTTTAAAAAATAAGAGCTATCTCCACGATGTAACATTACGGGCAGAGCCGTACATGTACTGGATTGTCGAGCAGATACAGAAACGTAAAATGCCGATGGAACTGGTACTGCTACCCATAGTGGAGAGCGCTTTTGACCCACATGCAACATCTTCTGCGAATGCCGCTGGCATCTGGCAGATTGTTGCACAAACGGGCAAAAACTATGGTTTGAAACAGAACCAATGGTATGACGGACGCCGCGATGTGGTGGCCTCGACCAAAGTTGCGCTGGATATGATGCAGCGTCTGAAC
>NZ_DAMDQC010000075.1:0-21000 GCF_032082325.1 Pantoea sp. CTOTU50773
CGAAAGTCCTGCCTTAATGAATTAACGCGCCGGCACTCGTCGGTGCGTTCTGCTGCTCTCCGGCAAAGCTAAAATTAGCTCTTATACTTAGGGCAAATTGCTTGTCGGAGGCGCAATGACCAGCCAACTCACCGAAAAACAGAAAGCCACCCTGTGGCAACAGCGCCGCATGGCCAGTTATCAGGCCAGTTGCCGTCTTGCCGGCTACGTACTCAGCGATATCAGCGCTGAGCAGTATGAAGAGCGACTTGAGTCACTAAGGAGGCAATATGGCGGATAACAGTCTGGCCGTGCGCGACCCTTATGTCTGGCACAACGACACGGTGTTGAAAAATCGTCTCGATATTCATGATGAAGCGCAGTTGCGTAAAGCGGAGCTGGCGTTTAGCGCTGCACGCCTGGCGACACTGGAACTCGGCCCGCGCAGCACCGGTATGCCCTGGTTATGCCATATTCATCGCACGCTGTTTCAGGATCTCTACAGTTGGGCAGGGGAGTTACGCAGCATCGATATCTGGCGTGATGAGACACCCTATTGCCATTGCGAATACATCGAGAAAGAGGGCAATGCGCTGATGAGCGCGCTGGAAGATGAACAACAACTGACAAACCTGACGCAGGATGAGTTTGTCGCGCGGCTGGCGCATTATTATTGTGAAATCTTCGTATTACACCCGTTCCGCGCGGGTAATGGCCGCACGCAGCGCATTTTCTTTGAACAGCTGGCGCTGCACGCCGGTTACCTGTTGACGTGGGATAAGCTGGAACGAGAAACGTGGCGTACCGCGCTGTTTGCTGGTGTGTCGGGCGATCTGGCACCGCTGACGACACAGTTTGCGAAAGTGGTGAGTCCCGCACGGTAAAATGCGTAGAATAGCGGCGGTTTGACTGGCCTGAGGGCACTATGCTGCTGTTAATTGATAACTACGACTCCTTCACCTGGAATCTTTACCAGTACTTCTGTGAGCTGGGCGCAGAAGTGCGCGTGGTGCGTAACGATGCCATCACGCTGGCGGAGATGGATGCGTTGCCGCTGACGCATCTGGTGATTTCACCTGGTCCCTGTACGCCGGATCAGTCCGGTGTGTCTCTGGATGCCATCCGCCATTTTGCCGGTCGCTTACCGATTCTCGGTGTTTGCCTCGGCCATCAGGCAATTGCGCAAGCCTATGGCGCGCAGGTGGTGCGGGCTCGTCAGGTGATGCACGGCAAAACCTCTGTTATCCAGCACACCCATCAAGGCGTATTTCGCGACCTTAATAATCCGCTCACCGTCACGCGCTATCATTCACTGATTGTAGCGCGCGATACGCTGCCCGCAGAATTCGAAGTCACGGCCTGGAGCCTGCGTGATGGCGAGCCCGATGAGATCATGGGCTTCCGCCACCGTACGCTGCCCTTAGAAGGGGTGCAGTTCCATCCTGAGAGCATCCTCAGCGAGCAGGGCCATCAGCTATTGGCTAATTTCCTCAACGCGTAACTTATGTTTGCCTTAGTATGATTTTTTATGCATATTTTGTGATTATAATTTCACTTCAGCTCAATAAATAACCCAATGAGGTCGGCAATGGCAGCGGAAAAACTAGCGGTAACCCGGGAAACGTTCGATAACGTGATTTTGCCTGTTTATGCACCAGCGCAGTTCGTGCCGGTAAAGGGCAAGGGCAGCCGAGTCTGGGATCAGCAGGGCAAAGAGTATATCGACTTCTCCGGCGGTATCGCGGTGACTGCTTTAGGCCATTGCCACCCGGCGCTGGTGGAAACGCTGAAAACGCAGGGCGAAACCCTGTGGCACACCAGCAACGTGTTCACCAACGAACCGGCGCTGCGTCTGGCGAGCAAACTGATTGCAGCGACCTTTGCCGATCGCGTTTTCTTTGGCAACTCCGGCGCCGAAGCGAACGAAGCGGCCTTCAAGCTGGCGCGTTATTACGCCTGCAAAAAACACAGCCCGTTCAAAAGCAAAATCATCGCCTTCCACAACGCGTTCCACGGTCGTACCTTGTTTACCGTTTCTGTTGGCGGCCAGCCGAAATACTCCGACGGCTTTGGTCCAAAACCAGCGGATATCGTGCATGTACCGTTTAACGATCTGGATGCGGTGAAAGCGGTGATGGATGACCACACCTGCGCGATTGTCGTTGAACCGATTCAGGGCGAAGGCGGCGTGGTGGCGGCAACTCAAGAGTTCATGCAGGGCCTGCGTGCACTGTGCGATGAGCATAAAGCGCTGCTGGTGCTGGATGAAGTGCAGAGCGGCATGGGTCGTAGCGGTAAGCTGTTCAGCTACGAACATTACGGCATCAAGCCAGACATCATAACCACCGCCAAAGCGCTGGGCGGCGGATTCCCGGTGAGTGCGATGCTGACCACCAATGAAATCGCCTCAGTGATGGCGCCCGGCGTGCACGGCACCACTTACGGCGGCAACCCGCTGGCCTGTGCGATTGCTGAAACGGCTCTGGACATCATCAACACCCCTGAAGTGCTGGGTGGCGTTGAAGCCCGTCGTCAGCAGTTCGTTGAGGCACTGCAGGCGATTGACAGCAAATATAATCTTTTCAGTGAGATTCGCGGCAAAGGTTTGCTGATTGGCGCAGCGCTGAAGCCACAGCACGCCAGTAAAGCGCGCGATATCCTCAATGCCTCGGCAGCAGAAGGGTTGATGGTTCTGACCGCAGGCACTGATGTGATTCGTTTTGTGCCGTCACTGGTGATCGAGCCGACTGACATCGAAGAAGGCATGGCGCGTTTCGCCAAAGCGATTGAGAAAGTGCTGGCGGCGTAATCATCCTTTCGGACGTAAAACTTTCAGCCAGCGGCCGTGATGCGGTCGCTGGCTCCAGGCCAGTGAAGAGATGGTGTGCATCACATTCAGGTGTTGCAGGATGCGCTTCACATGCTGCTCGACAATCGTTACCGGCCCTTCATTCATATTCTCCGGCGCTTCCAGAATATTGCTGTCACTGCCTGGCCCGTCATACGCCAGTCGCTGCTGACAGCGCTGCAGCGCAATTTCACAGGATTGCAGATAGCGTTCCGCCAGCTTCGGCGTCAGCATGGTGTGCTCACGCGCCAGGATCGTCATCGCGTTAATATGCTCCACAATGAACTGGCTGTGGGTGACCCACATGCGCATATCTTTCAGGTACTGCGCGTTGAAGCCCGGTTCGCTCGATGCCTGATTCAGTGAGTTGAACAGTGCATTGTGCGCCTGATTGACCTTCATGCGCTGGTAAGCCAGCTTTTCAGGAGATTGCTCCGGCCCCAGCAACATCCGCAAGGCTTCCTGATAAGCCTCCAGAGCATCATGCGCGTTGCTGCGCAGTAATCCGCTCTGCCACTGTGGCCACAGCCAGATCATACCGGCAAAGGCGATCAGGCAACCCATCAGGGTATCCATCATGCGCGGCAACAGGAACTGCGCCCCGTTCAGCGACAACAGCTGAAGCGAATACACCGCCGTCACGGTGAAGCCAATCATCGACCAGCCGTAATACTTGCGCGTGACCAGATAGCTGGCGAGGGTGATGGCCAGCATAAACAGCAGGGTGATCGATTCGGGCACTTCGAGCCGTAGCGATCCTGCGGCGATCAGCAATCCGGCAAAGGTCCCCAGCGCACGGTGCTGGATACGCACTCGTGTGGCGCTGTAGCCATTCTGGCTGACAAACATGATGGTCATCAGAATCCAATAAGGCTTGGGAATATTAAAGAACAGCGCCAGCGCACTGCCGAACATCAGCATCACCGAAATACGAGCCGCGGTGCGCAATGCAGCGGACTTGAGCGACAGATAGCTGCGCAGCGCCGGGAACAACGGCAAACGGCGCTGGCGATCGGCCATCAGGTCACGGGTGTATAACGGTTTCTGGGTGCGCAGCACGCGGGCGATGCGGCTGAAATGGTAATAGCAGAAGTTGCCCACCGGATTGTCGGGATGCTGGCGCGCAATTTTTTCCAGCGCGCCGAGCTGCTTTTCCATGTGGAAGCGATCGGGCAATTGATGATAGAGAATGGCATCGGCCAACAGGCGCAGACGCGCAGAGATGGTTTTGGCATTCCAGCGGATCACCGCTTCGGCGTGACTCTGCTCGACCAGCTTTTGCACTTCTTCCGGCTGGTGCAGGCTCACCGAGATATGTTCCTGCAAATCAAGCGCCACCTGAAACGCCCGCGTCAGGCGTTTGTGGCTGTTATCGCGGCTGGCAGAGAGCATGTGCATTTGCTGATAGCAGGTGGTGATCAGATCAACGGCTTTTTGCTGACGCGCCAGCAGCGGCGGCAGCGCTTTCTCGGGATCGGTAAGCTGCGTCAACAGGGTGTATTTTGCATCGCAATAATCCGCCAGTTCCCGATATAGCAGACTGAGCGTTTCGCGCATCGGCTGCTCTTTCCACAGCCAAAACCAGAACCAGTTAAACAGGCCATACCATAGCGTGCCGCCGATATACAGCAGCGGCGGCACCCACATGGGCATGCGTCCTACCAGGCTGAGGCTAAAGATGGCAGCAATCAGCGTTGCGGGCAACAAGCGGCCGTGCAGCGGGCTGATTTCGCCGGTCACGCCTATCAGCAGCGGCAGCACAAACAGGATCAGCGGTAACGGAATGGCGTCACTGGTGAGAAATTGGATCAGAAAACTGGCGGTGGCAAACAGTGAGCCGCCAACAATCAGGCGTTTAAAGAAGCGCTTATGCGGTGTATCAAGACCCGCCATGTTGCAGCAGGCAGGCACTAAGGAGAACAGCAGGCCTTTTTGCAGATCGCCAAACATCCAGCCTAGTGCCACAGGCAGGCACAGCACCAGCGTTTGCCGCAGTGCGTAGTTGACCTCAGGATGATAGATGATTCGGCGCCACATCAGCTCATCGCAAACAAAAACGGCGCGATGTTGCCATCACGCCGTGGGTGATAAGAAATTAGCGGGTGCCGTAGACGACGATGGTTTTACCGTGTGCGGAGATCAGGTTCTGATCTTCCAGCATTTTCAGGATACGACCCACGGTTTCGCGTGAGCAACCCACGATCTGACCAATCTCCTGACGGGTGATTTTGATTTGCATCCCGTCGGGGTGCGTCATCGCATCGGGTTGTTTCGCCAGATTAAGCAGTGTTTGCGCGATACGGCCCGTCACATCGAGGAAGGCAAGGTTGCCCACTTTCTCGGAAGTGACTTGCAGACGACGCGCCATTTGCGACGAAAGTCGCATTAAAATATCCGGGTTTACCTGAATCAGCTGACGGAATTTTTTGTAGGAAATTTCAGCCACTTCGCAGGCAGTCTTAGCACGTACCCAGGCACTACGTTCCTGGCCTTCTTCAAACAGGCCCAGTTCGCCGATGAAGTCTCCCTGATTGAGATAGGAGAGGATCATCTCTTTGCCTTCTTCATCTTTGATCAGAACCGCAACGGAACCTTTCACGATGTAGTACAGCGTTTCCGCTTTCTCACCCTGATGGATGAGCGTGCTTTTGGACGGATATTTGTGAATATGGCAATGGGACAGGAACCATTCGAGTGTAGGGTCTGTTTGCGGTTTGCCGAGAACCATTCGCTATTATCCTCTGTTGTAATCGTGCCCAAAACACAGGGGGCAGTTTTCCCTGTCAGGCGGTGTAATCGTCGAGCGTTTCCAGTAAAGGAAAATTATTTCCGGGTGATTCTTAAGCTACGCTTTTGATTCTTCCCGCCTTCGTCTGTGATGACGAAAATATTTTCAGCACTGTTTGTAGCACAGCTTTTGCAAGCTGTCTTCTGTTGTCTCGCTTCAGCAACAGGCGGAAGAGTCTGGATTGCTGTTTATCAGGTGAAAGCGTACTCTGGCGGCAAAACCGCCACTTCAGGAGAAAGAATAATGCAGGCACGAGTGAAATGGGTGGAAGGGCTGACCTTTCTCGGAGAATCCTCATCAGGCCATCAGGTATTAATGGACGGTAACTCGGGTGACAAAGCGCCAAGCCCGATGGAGATGGTTTTGATGGCAGCAGGCGGCTGTAGCGCGATTGACGTGGTATCGATCCTGCAAAAAGGCCGAAATGATGTGGCTGACTGCGAGGTGAAACTTACGTCCGAGCGCCGTGAAGAAGCGCCACGTATTTTTACGCAAATCAACCTGCATTTTATCGTTAGCGGCACAGCGCTAAGCGATAAAGCGGTGGCGCGGGCCGTCGATCTGTCGGCGGAGAAGTATTGCTCGGTGGCGATCATGCTCGGCAATAGTGTGAAAATGACGCACAGTTACGAAGTGATTGAGCGATAACATAAGTGGGCGGCCAAACGGCCGCCGCTACAGAATTTCTGGATTATTCAATCCGTTTACCTTCAATCAGCCGCTGCACCAGTGGCGTCATGATTAACTCCATTGCCAGCCCCATTTTGCCGCCCGGCACCACCAGCGTGTTCATATGCGAAATGAACGAGCCCTGGATCATCGCCAGCAGGTAAGGGTAAGCAATGCCTTCCAGTCCACGGAAGTGAATCACCACAAAGCTTTCATCGAGTGACGGAATTTCACGTGCGGCAAATGGGTTGGACGTATCCACCGTAGGTACACGCTGGAAGTTGATGTGGGTGCGCGAGAACTGCGGCGTGATGAAGTTGATATAATCCTCCATTGAACGCACCACTGAATCCATCACCGCTTCACGGGAATGGCCGCGCTCGCTGGTGTCGCGCACCAGCTTTTGAATCCACTCCAGATTGACAATCGGCACCACGCCGACCAGCAAATCGACATGCTCGGCGACGTTGTGCTGCTGTGTTACCACGCCACCGTGTAATCCTTCATAGAACAGCACGTCAGTGTTTTCCGGCAGCGGCTGCCAGGGCGTAAAGGTGCCCGGCACCTGATTCCACGGCACCGCTTCGTCGTAGGTGTGCAGATATTTGCGCGATTCACCTAGCCCGGTTTTTCCGTAATGCTTAAACGTCTGTTCCAGCAGCCCGAAGTCATTGGCTTCCGGACCGAAGTAGCTAATATGACGGCCCAGATCGCGTGCCTTACGGATCGCCATATCCATTTCTGGACGGGTATAACGGTGAAAACTGTCACCTTCCACTTCCGCAGCATGCAGATTCAGCTGCTGGAAAATCTTACGGAAGGCGAGGCTGGTGGTCGTGGTACCGGCACCGCTGGAACCGGTCACGGCAATGATTGGATGCCTGGCTGACATAACAGAACTCCCTGTGAAGTCGGGCGATGAGCATTGTTACCACGAATTACTGCGCGGTGCATTAACCGCGAAACTCGCCTTTCGGCATAATGTTGACGGATTCATGCAGTTCCGACCACACCAGCACAACGTCTCCGCGCTCCAGCTGGCGGCGCACGTCGGCGACTTTCTGTTCCAGGCTGCGCTCCTGCTCACCATAGTCGGTGCCTTCGCGCAGCACGAAAGTTTCAATCAGGTTTTCCAGTGTTGCGACTTCAAGTTCTTGCCAGGGAATAATCACGATCACACATCCAGATAGGTTGAAAGCCAGTCAGGCACACGCTGTTCCAGCCACATTTTCGGCTTCATTAACGTACCGCCAACAAAGCCGACGTGCCCGCCTTGTTGTGTCAGCTGATATTCAATGGAAGCCGACAGTTGCGCCGGCTGCGGGATGACCGCATCGGTCATAAAGGGATCGTCTTTGGCATGGATGATCAGCAGCGGCTTGCGCACGCCCGTGAGCAGCGGCATAGCGCTGGCACGTTGATAATAGTCGTTGGCATCCAGAAAACCGTGCGCCCGTGCGGTAATCGCATCATCAAACTCACGAATGCGGCGAAATGCGCGCAGCTGGCTCAGTTCCACCGGTAGTGTGCCGGGCCAGGCCAGCAGTTTACGCGTAGCGTTCTGTTTCAGCTTGGTCAGTAAATAGTGCTGATAGAAACGAGAAAAGCCAGCATCGAGCTTTTCACTGCAGGGTTCGAGCGCAAAGGGTGCCGAGATGGCGACGGCGGCATCCACCGGCACATCATTCCCCTGCATGCCCAATAAATAGGCCAGCATATTGCCACCGAGTGAAACGCCCACTGCTGCAGTCGGCACCGTGCCCCATTCGCGTTGCAACCAGTGCAGGAAAAAGGTCGCATCTTCGGTTTCACCGGAATGATAGATGCGCTCCAGACGATTCGGCTCGCCGCTGCATCCACGAAAGTGCATCACCACCGCCAGCCAGCCACGCGCCTGACACGCCTGCATCAGGCCATGCGCATACGGGCTACGGAAACTGCCTTCCAGACCATGGAACATCACCATGCGCGGCTTGTGACGCGCCTGTGCCGGATCTTCGCTCCACGCGAGATCGACAAAATCGCCGTCCGGCAGGTCAAGTCGCTGCCAGTGCGGACGCAGGGTTACGCGCCGACGCAGTATGCGCGGCAGCAGGGTTTGCAGATGCGCGTTACTGAATCCGCGCAGCGGTGTAAATCGCTCGCCGTTCAGGCGATCAAAATAGCTAGGGTAAAGGCTTGTCTGATGCATAACTCGCTGATAGCTTCGATGGGTTGTCCGCTTTACTGGGTGAGGAGCACCCGAATATACATGGAACTGAGTCTTTTTTTATCAATGTTGGGTTTTCTTTGGGTCGCGGCCATCACGCCGGGGCCCAATAATATGTTACTTACCGCCTCAGGTGCTAATTTTGGCTTCCTGCGCACCATCCCGCTGCTCATTGGTATCATGATTGGTATGCAAGTCATGTTGCTGATGGTGGCATTTGGCATCGGTGGTTTGATCCTGCTTTATCCCTCTCTGCATCTGGTGCTGAAGATTGCCGGTAGCCTCTACCTGCTGTGGCTGGCGTGGAAAATTGCCACCGCGGAGTACGAGAAGCTGGAAACTGAAGATGCCAACGTCAAGCAGATGCCGTTCTGGCAGGGTGGCCTGCTACAGTTGATCAACCCAAAAGCCTGGCTGATGGCGTTGGGCGCGGTAGCCAGCTTTAGCCTGGCGGGCGATGCGTATCTGCATTCGGTGATCGCCATCAGTATCGGTATGGCGCTGGTCAATGTGGTATCCGGTGTTATCTGGATGGGCTTTGGTTCGCTGATTGGCCGTCTGTTGCGCAGCCCGCGCGCGTGGAAAATCTTCAACCTGGCGATGGGTGCGCTCACTGCCGCCTGTGTACTGCTGATCTGGCGTTGAGTTAGCTGGAGGCGCGTTCAACGCGCTTCCAGGGTAACACCTCACGCACCACTTCACTGTGCGGCTGGCGGATGCGGTTCAGTAACAGCTGAACACTGCGTGCACCCAGCCGATTCATCGGTTGTTCGATGGTGGTCAGCGGTGGATTGAGGCTGCTGGTGAAGGGAATACCATCAAACCCCACGACAGCGAGATCTTCCGGAATGCGCAATCCGGCCTCCAGCGCGGCGTGAATCACGCCAACCGCCAGCACATCTGAGACCGCAAACACGGCGTCTGGTCGCTCCGGTCGTGCCAGCAGTTCACGCAGTGCGGCACTGCCCGCTTCACACGAAATGTTTTCCGCGTAAGCCACGCCACCCCAATTCAGTTCCAGCTGTTCCAGCGCTTCGCGATAGCCACTTTCACGCTGATGCGAGTAAAGATAGCGCATATCACAGTTAACCAATGCAATACGTCTGCGACCTTTGCTGGCCAGATAGCGCACGGTTTCAAACGCCGCTTCTTTATTATCAATGGTGACACTTGAGGCGGGAATGGCCGGATCGTATTCGGCGCATTGCACCCAGGGTGCGTCACCAATCAAACCTTTTAACTGCTGCAAGCAGGCGGCGGCATCCATGGTGATCACACCGTCAACCACTTTACCGCTTAACAACGCCAGATAAGCGGCTTCGCGTGGCAACTGTGAGGCCGAATTGCACAGCAAGATGTGATAACCCTGCGCTTCGGCTTCAGCTTCAATACCTTGCACCACACGTGAGCAGAAGGGATTAGTGATGTCTGAAATTAACACCAGCAACATATGACTTTGGGCAGTACGCAGCTGGCGGGCCAGCAGATTAGGCTGATAGTCACAGTGATTGATGGCCGCCAATACTTTCTCTCGCGTATCTGTACGCACGCCGGGATGCTGGTTCAACACCCGAGAAACCGTGGCTTTAGACACGCCAGCAAGACGGGCAACTTTCTCAATCGACATGGATTTCAGTACCGCCAGTAGAGGTGAAAAATCAGAAGCCTATCAATAGCACAGTCGCTATGTGAGCGTGTGACATATTTCCGTCTTTACGCCTTCTTTGCATTTGCGCATTTCGCATAGCGTTGCCCGATGTTGATCTAAGAACAGATTTTCATTAGGGATAATTTTTAATTCCTTTATGAAATTACAGCCGCTGGAGAAACTGCCATCACGACATAACATTGGGGTGAATGATGATGGCAGTAAAAAAAACGATAACGGCAGTGGCGGCAGCATTGGCCCTGATGGCATTCCAGGCACAGGCGGTCAACGTCACCGTGGCATATCAAACCTCGGCGGAACCGGCCAAAGTGGCGCAGGCCGATAACACCTTCGCCAAAGAAAGTGGCGCGACGGTCGACTGGCGCAAGTTTGATAGCGGTGCCAGCGTGCTGCGGGCATTGGCCTCCGGTGATGTGCAAATCGGTAATATCGGGTCCAGCCCGCTGGCAGTGGCGGCAACACAGCAGTTGCCCATCGAAGCTTTCTTACTGGCATCACAGCTTGGCAATTCCGAAGCGCTGGTGGTCAAAAAATCCATCACCAGTCCCAGGGATCTGATTGGCAAACGCATCGCCGTGCCCTTCATCTCCACCACCCATTACAGCCTGCTGTCAGCGCTCAAACATTGGGGCATCAAGCCATCGCAGGTGCAGTTAGTGAATCTGCAACCGCCAGCCATTATTGCAGCGTGGAAACGCGGTGATATCGACGGCGCGTACGTCTGGTCACCGGCGGTAAACGAGCTGGAAAAGGATGGCACGGTGTTAACCGACTCTTCTCAGGTGGGCAAATGGGGATCGCCAACGCTGGATGTGTGGGTGGTACGCAAAGATTTCGCTCAGCAGCATCCTGAAGTGGTTACCGCTTTCGCGCGCAGTGCGATTGAGGCACAGCAAGCCTACATTGCGAATCCAGAACAGTGGCTCAAGCAGCCCGACAATCTCAGCAAACTGGCGCGCCTGAGTGGCGTACCGGAAAGCGATGTGCCGGTGCTGGTGCAAGGCAATACCTACCTGACCGCACAGCAGCAGGTGGAACAGCTGGGCAAGCCAGTGAACAAAGCCATTGTTGATACCGCGCACTTCCTGAAAGAGCAGGGCAAAGTGCCGGATGCCGCTAACGATTACAGCAGCTTTGTCACTACGCGCTTTGTCGCGCCTTTGGCGAAATAACGGAGGCCGTATGCTCAGCATCACCAATCTGAATGCACGTTACGCCGGACAACCCGCGCTGCAGGATATCAATCTGCAGCTGGATCAACGCGACCTGCTGGTGGTGCTGGGACCGTCAGGCTGTGGCAAAACCACCTTACTGAACTTGATCGCCGGATTCCTGCCGCTGGAGTCAGGCAGTATCACGCTGGATGGCAAAGCGGTAAATGGACCGGGCGCAGAACGCGGCGTGGTGTTTCAGAACGAAGGGCTACTGCCGTGGCGTAACGTGATCGATAACGTGGCGTTTGGCTTGCAGCTGGCGGGAATGGACAAGGCTGAACGCCACACCATTGCTCGCCGTTTAATCCGCAAAGTCGGACTGGAAGGGGCAGAAAAGCGTTTTGTCTGGCAGCTCTCTGGGGGGCAACGTCAGCGCGTGGGGATTGCGCGTGCGCTGGCGGCTGATCCTCAGTTGCTGCTGTTAGATGAGCCGTTTGGTGCGCTGGATGCCTTTACACGCGAACAGATGCAAACCCTGCTGCTGACGCTGTGGCATGATACCGGCAAACAGATTCTGTTGATTACCCACGATATTGAAGAAGCGGTGTTTCTTGCCAGCGAACTGGTGCTGCTGTCGCCGGGGCCAGGCCGTGTGGTGGAGCGCATCAAACTCGACTTCGGTCAGCGCTTCGCTGCGGGTGAACCGTGCCGCAGTATCAAATCCGACCCGGCCTTTATCGAGCGCCGTGAATATGTGCTGAATCAGGTCTTTTCCCAGCGGGAGGCGTTTGTATGAGCGCGGTGATTGATGAGAAAACCCAGACTCGCCGACGCACGTTGCGCTGGCCTTTTTCACCGCAGTTTTCCCTGAGCTTGCTGAGTGTAGCCGTGCTGCTGCTGGTGTGGTGGAGCGTGACGGCGCTCAATTTGGTGGCACCGCTATTTCTGCGGCCGCCCCAGCAGGTGCTGCAAAAGCTGCTGCTGATCGCCAGCCCGCAAGGCTTTATGGATGCGACCCTATGGCAGCATCTGGGCGCCAGCCTGACGCGCATGCTGGTGGCGCTGTTCTTCGCTGCGTTGATTGGCATCCCGGTGGGGATTGCAATGGGCCTGAGCCCGGCGATTCGTGGGCTGCTCGATCCGCTGATTGAACTCTATCGTCCGGTGCCGCCATTGGCCTATTTGCCGCTGATGGTGATTTGGTTTGGCATCGGCGAAACCTCGAAAATCTTACTGATCTATCTGGCGATCTTCGCGCCGGTGACGCTGTCGACGCTGGCAGGGGTGAAAAACGCTCAGCAGGTACGGATTCGCGCTGCGCAGGCACTAGGCGCTACGCGCTGGCAACTGCTGCGCTTTGTCATCCTGCCGGGCGCATTGCCTGAAATCCTTACCGGTTTACGCATTGGCCTCGGCGTCGGCTGGTCAACGTTGGTGGCTGCCGAGCTGATTGCCGCCACGCGCGGACTGGGATTTATGGTGCAGTCTGCGGGCGAGTTCCTTGCCACCGATGTGGTGCTGGCCGGAATCGCCGTAATTGCCTTGATCGCTTTTAGCTTAGAACTGGGTCTGCGCGCTTTGCAGCGCCGATTAACGCCCTGGAATGGAGAACAGCAATGAACGAACGTATCACTTTTACCGCGCTGGGCCCGCATATCGGTGCGCAGATTAGCGACCTCGATCTCAGCCGCCCGTTAAGCGACGCGCAGTTTGAGCAGCTTTATCATGGTCTGCTGCGCCATCAGGTGTTGTTCCTGCGCAATCAGGTGATCACGCCGGAACAGCAGCGCGCTTTGGCGATCCGCTTCGGTGATCTGCACATCCATCCGGTGTATCCGCATGCAGAGGGGGTGGAAGAAATTATCGTGCTGGATACCCATCAGGATAATCCACCGGATAATGATAACTGGCACACCGATGTGACCTTTATTGAAACGCCGCCGGCGATTGCGATTTTAGCGTCTAAGCTGCTGCCGGAAAGCGGTGGCGATACGTTGTGGTCAACGGGTATTGCGGCCTATGAAGCGTTGTCCGAACCGTTTAAGCAACTGCTGAGCGGCTTGCAGGCGGAGCATGATTTTAAGAAGTCGTTCCAGGAGTATAAGTACCGCAAGACGGAAGAAGAGCATCAGCGCTGGCAGCAAGCGGTCGCCAAACATCCGCCGGTGCAGCATCCGGTGATTCGTACCCATCCGGTGAGCGGGCGCAAGGCGCTGTTTGTCAATGAAGGCTTCACGACGCGTTTACTGGGATTGAGTGAGAAGGAGAGCGAAGCACTGCTGAATTTCCTGTTCTGGCACACGGCAAAACCGGAGTTTCAGGTGCGCTGGCGCTGGCAGGAGAATGATGTGGCTATTTGGGATAACCGCGTCACGCAGCATTATGCGAATGCCGATTACTATCCGGCGCGGCGAGTAATGCATCGGGCGACGGTGTTAGGGGATGTTCCGTTTTAAAAGAGTGCGGTGGTTAACCAGGTCGGCCTAAATGCCGACCTGTCGGCAGAAGTTGAACAAGAATACCGGACTTACAACAGACGCTGAGCATCCACGAAATCCGCACCAGACATACTTGCCTGACAGCAGAAGCTGAACAAGAATGCTGGCCTTCCAGAGATGCGAACCCTGCCTGCTGATCTTACAGCAGGCACTCACCCTGCAGGGGCAGCATGGATGCTGAACACTAACTCGCCAGCATTTGCTCCAGTTGTTCCTGGGCATCCAGCCAGGCCATTTCAACGTCTTCCAGCGCCGATTTGCTTTCAGCCTGACGTTGCAGCGCCGAGGTTAAATCGGCCTTACGGCTCTGATCGTAAATTGCACTGTCTGACAGCATCGCTTCCGCTTCGCGGAGCTGGCTCTGCCACTTCGCCATCTGCTTCTCTAACTTCTCGATCTCTTTACGCAACGGCTGGGTTTGCGCGCGCAGTTCAGCATCGCGGCGTTTCTGATCTTTACGAGACTGGGCGCTGTTGGCGTTATCCTGCTTCGGTGCAGCATCCTGCTGGGCTTGCTGCTTTTGCAGATCGCTCAACCACTGCTGGTAATCATCGAGATCGCCTTCAAACACATCGACTTTGCGGTCATGCACCAGATAGAGATCGTCGGTGGTGGATCGTAGTAAATGACGGTCATGCGAAACCACCACCAGCGCACCCTCGAAATCAATCAGCGCTTCGGTCAATGCCTGACGCATGTCGAGATCAAGGTGGTTGGTCGGTTCATCGAGTAGCAGCAGATTTGGACGTTGCCAGACGATCAGTGCCAGCACCAGTCGCGCTTTTTCACCGCCTGAGAAACGTTCAGTGATTTCACTGACTTTATCACCCTGGAAACCGAAGCCGCCGAGATAATCACGCAGCTGTTGTTCCAGCGTTTGTGGCGCAATACGGGCCAGATGCTGCAATGGCGATTCATCGGCGCGCAGGTATTCAAGTTGATGCTGAGCGAAGTAGCCAAGCTTGATGCCTTTTGCCAGGCCAACTTTGCCATCCAGCGCTTCAATTTCACCGGCCAGCAGTTTGATCAGCGTTGATTTACCCGCACCGTTACGGCCGAGTAGACCAATGCGTGAACCCGGTACCAGATTCAGTTTGATGGCATCAAGAATGATGCGTTCGCCATAACCCGCCGTGACTTTCTCCATTTTCAATAATGGATTGGGCAGGCTCTCTGGTGCGCGGAAGCTGAAGCTAAACGGGTTATCGACGTGAGCCGGGGCAATTAACTCCATGCGCTCCAGCATCTTGATACGGCTCTGCGCCTGTTTGGCTTTAGTGGCCTGGGCGCGGAAGCGATCGATGTACTTTTGCAGGTGCTGTACTTTTTCCTGCTGGCTCTGGAACAACGCCTGCTGCTGCGCCAGTTTGGCGACGCGCTGGCGCTCGAACGAGCTATAGTTGCCGGTGTATTCGAACATCGTCTGCTGTTCGATATGAATGATTTTATCCACCACCGGATCAAGGAAGTCACGGTCATGCGAGATGAGGATCAGCGTGCCTTCATAGCTTTTCAACCAGCGCTCTAGCCAGATAACAGCGTCAAGATCGAGGTGGTTAGTCGGCTCATCCAGTAGCAGCAGATCGGATCGGCACACCAGCGCTTGCGCAAGGTTAAGGCGCATGCGCCAGCCACCGGAGAAATCACTCACCGGCCGCATTAATTGTTCCTGGCTAAAGCCCAATCCGTGCAGCAGGCTGGAGGCGCGAGCATGTATGCTCCACGCCTGAATTGCATCCAGCTTGCCATGCAGCAGAGCGATGGCGTTGCCGTCATCCCTGGCGTTGGCATCAGCTAATTCGGATTCAAGCTGACGATATTCGCGGTCGCCGTCGATAACATATTCCAGCGCGGCTTTAGTGAGGGCCGGGGTTTCCTGGTTCACCCATGCCAGCGCCCAGTTACCTGGAAAAGTGAAATTGCCTGCATCACTGCTAATTTCGCCCTTCAGGAGCGACAGCAGCGTGGATTTTCCACAGCCGTTCTTACCCACCAAACCGACTTTTTGGCCGGGATTAATGGTGGCTGTTGCGTTGTCCAGCAGCACGTTAGTGCCGCGGCGTATTTGTAATGCGGAAAAGACAATCATAAGCGCCGTATCGTCAGAATATGTTAATTTATCGGCAACATAATTCAATAATGGTTAGTTGCGTCGAGCATGGTAGCGGAATTCCGTTGCGGTGACGACGCTTTGGAGGGGAACGATGTCGCAGCCACCCAAAATTTTGCTGCTTTACGCCCATCCGGAAACACAGGATTCGATTGCTAATCGGGTTTTGCTGCAGTCGGCTATGGAACTGGACCACGTCACGGTGCACGATTTATACGCCCACTATCCGGATTTTTTCATTGATATTCATTACGAGCAGCAGCTGCTGCGCGAACACCAAATCATCGTTTTCCAGCATCCGTTGTATACCTACAGCTGCCCGGCTTTGCTGAAAGAGTGGCTGGATCGCGTTTTGTCGCGTGGGTTTGCCAGCGGCCAGGACGGGAATGCGCTGGAGGGCAAGTACTGGCGCAGCGTGGTGACCACCGGAGAACCGGAAACCGCGTATCACCATAACGGCCTGAATCGTTATCCGATGAGCGACATCATGCGTCCGTTTGAGCTGACGGCGCAGATGTGTCGTATGCACTGGATGACGCCGATGGTGATCTATTGGGCTCGCCGCCAGACACCGGAAGTGATGCGCAATTATGCGCGCGCCTACCGTGACTGGCTCTCGTCACCATTGCCGCAGGGAGTGATGTGATGGAAGGTCAAACGTTACTCACTGCCGGAGTGATTTATCTGGTGGCCGCTGTGGTTGTGGTGCCGATTGCGGCCCGACTAGGCATTGGTGCCGTGCTGGGTTATCTGCTGGCGGGTATTGCTATCGGCCCGTGGGGACTCGGGTTTATTAGTGACGTCGATGAGATTCTGCACTTCTCCGAACTCGGCGTGGTGTTCCTGATGTTCATCATCGGGCTGGAGTTGAATCCCGCCAAGCTTTGGGCGTTAAGACGTTCAATCTTTGGTGTGGGCGCTGCGCAGGTATTGGTTTCTACCGCGATTCTCGGTGTGCTGCTGTGGCTGACCAACTTTAGCTGGCAAGCCGCGGTGATCGGCGGGATTGGCCTGGCAATGTCTTCGACGGCTATGGCACTGCAATTGATGCGCGATAAAGGCATGAATCGTAGCGAAGCGGGACAACTCGGCTTCTCGGTGCTGCTGTTCCAGGATCTGGCTGTCATCCCCGCATTAGCCCTCGTGCCGCTGCTGGCCGGTGGCGACAGTGGCCATGTTGACTGGCTGAAAGTGGGCATGAAGGTGCTGGCGTTTGCTGTCATGCTGGTGGGTGGCCGTTATCTGCTGCGTCCGATTTTCCGCTTTATCGCCGCTTCCGGTGTGCGTGAAGTGTTCACGGCGGCTTCATTATTACTGGTGCTGGGCTCGGCGCTGTTTATGGATATGTTAGGGCTGTCGATGGCCCTCGGCACCTTTATCGCCGGGATCCTGCTGGCCGAGAGTGAATATCGGCACGAGCTGGAAGTGGCGATCGAACCCTTCAAAGGGTTGCTGCTCGGGCTGTTCTTTATTTCCGTCGGCATGGCGCTGAATTTGGGCGTGCTCTATACCCATATCGCGGAGATTATCCTTGGCGTAGTAATTCTCGTGGCGGTCAAGACGCTGGTGCTCTATGTGCTGGGCCGTATTTATGGTTTACGCAGTTCCGAGCGCCTGCAGTTTGCCGGGGTGCTTAGCCAGGGCGGTGAATTTGCTTTTGTGCTGTTTTCAGCGGCCTCGTCGGCCAAACTGTTTAGCGGCGATCAATTACCACTGTTGCTGGTGACGGTGACGCTGTCGATGATGACCACACCGCTGTTGATGCAGGGGGTGGATAAAATTCTCGCACGTCGGTTCAATGAGCCCGATGATGACAATGAGAAGCCGTTTGTCGAAGATGATCAGCCGCAGGTCATTGTGGTTGGCTTTGGTCGTTTTGGTCAGGTGGTGGGCCGCTTGCTGATGGCTAACAATAAGCGTATTACGGTGCTGGAGCGTGACATCTCGGCTGTCAGCCTGATGCGCAAATATGGCTATAAGGTTTACTACGGCGATGCCACTGAGCTTGAGTTACTGCGTGCTGCCGGTGCGGAGAATGCACAATCCATTGTGATTACCTGCAATGATCCGGAAGATTCGATGTCCATCGTTCACCTTTGCCAGCAGCACTTCCCGCAGCTGGAAATTCTGGCGCGTGCGCGTGGCCGTGTGGAAGCCCATGAATTACTGCAAGCGGGCGTAACGTTGTTCTCGCGTGAAACCTTCTCCAGTGCGCTGGAGTTAGGGCGCAAGACGCTGATCTCATTGGGGATGCATCCACATCAGGCACAGCGCGCGCAGCAGCATTTCCGTCGCCTCGATATGCGCATGCTGCGTGAACTGGTACCCAGTCATGATGACAGTGCGCAGGTTTCACGCGTGCGTGAAGCTCGTCGTGAGTTAGAAGACATCTTCCAGCGCGAAATGCAGCATGAAAAACGCCAGATTGACGGTTGGGATGACGAGTAGGACTACACTTAACATATCCGTTGCTTAATAGCGGGCAGGAAAGAGTATGCGTAAACGTTTTATTGCTGGTGCGGTATGTCCGCAATGTCAGGAAAAAGACACGCTGGCGTTGTGGCGTGAAAACAATGTCGAAGTGGTGGAGTGCGTGCAGTGCGGCCATCAAATGCGTGAAGCGGATAAACAAGTTCGCGATAAGGTGCGCAGCAATGAGCAAGTGATCGGCATTTTTCATCCTGAGTAGCAGAATGGCGCAGCTTTTTTTAAGCTTAAACTTACAGCGGGATTGAATTCCGCTACAATCGGCGCCATTAACGCTGAGCAGTATGCAGCAACACATTTGTTGGCATCCTCAGTCTTGAACCTTTCTGGTTGGTTATTGCACGCAAAATAGACCAATGAGACGGGATCTCAGTTCTCAACGGTTAGGAGATATCATGAAAGTAGCAAAAGACCTGGTGGTGAGCCTGGCGTATCAGGTTCGTACCGAAGACGGTGTGTTGGTTGACGAGTCACCGGTGAGTGCACCGTTGGACTATCTGCACGGTCATGGTTCCCTGATTTCTGGTCTGGAAAAAGCGCTGGAAAATCACGCGGTTGGCGATAAGTTTGATGTGCATATTCCGGCAAACGACGCTTACGGTCAGTACGATGACAACCTGGTGCAGCGTGTACCAAAAGACGTGTTCATGGGCGTCGATGAACTGCAGGTTGGCATGCGCTTCCTGGCAGAAACCGATCAGGGTCCAGTGCCGGTTGAAATCACTGAAGTGGAAGACGAGCACGTTGTGGTTGATGGTAACCACATGCTGGCGGGTCAGAACCTGAACTTCAACGTGGAAGTGGTAGCGATCCGTGAAGCAACGGAAGAAGAAATCGCACACGGCCATGTACATGGTGCAGATGCTCATCATCATGACCACGATCACGACCATGGTCACGATCACGGCCAGGGCGGTTGTGGTACTGGCGGTTGCGGTTGCAGCCACTAAGTTCTGCATTGAACAACAAAAGGCCACCTTCAGGTGGCCTTTTGCTTTAATAGTGCGGTGGTGGCGTCTCTTCGGACTGCGAAGCAATCGGTGAAGGTGTCGCGGCTTTCACTTTATCCACTAATAAACGTACCTGTTCGCGCATACGACTCATCTCCAGTTCATGTTGAGTCACCGTCAGATTGAGCTGATCGATGGTGTGCTCCTGAAATGCCAGTTTGCTCTCCAGCGCCTCAAGGCGTTGTTCCCACTCTTCATGCTGCATCATTTCTTCTCCTGTCACGGTGCTGCGCCTGGCGCGTATCGGGCGTGATTCTACGGTCTTTAGCGGCAGAATCACCCGATTTTTAACCTTTATGGGGCTTTGCGGTTGAAATCAGCGCTAATGCCTTCATCTCTGGTGAAACTTCCTGATGCAAAAAAGGTCGGATGTTAAGCGGGTAATTACGTTGTGGGAGTGTTCGCCGCTGCCACGTAAAGTTATAGTGTGGGCCACTGTCCGCAATGATTCCCGAGGTTTAGATGCTTCGGTTTTGGAGAAAGGATGAAATCACTGTTTAAAGTCACATTGTTAGCTACCACCATGGCCATTGCGCTGAATGCACCGCTGGCAATGGCAGCTGAAACCGCTGCGGCTCCGGCTGACGCTGCTCAGGCAGCACCGCAGGCACCGAAAAATGCTGCCTTCAAAAACGAAGACCAGCAGTCAGCTTATGCGCTGGGTGCTTCTTTGGGTCGCTACATGGACAACTCTCTGAAGGAACAAGAGAAACTGGGCATCAAACTGGACAAAGATCAGTTGATCGCAGGTGTTCAGGATGCATTCGGTGGCAAGAGCAAACTGTCTGATCAAGAGATCGAGCAGACACTGCAAGCCTTCGAAGGCCGCGTGAAAGGCGCTGCACAGGCGAAGATGGAAAAAGACGCGAAAGAGAACTCTGACAAGGGTGCCGCTTACGCTGATAAATTCGCCAAAGAAAAAGGCGTGAAGAAAACTGAATCTGGCTTGCTGTATCAGGTTGAGAAAGAAGGCACCGGTGACGCACCTAAAGACAGCGACACCGTCGTCGTGAACTATAAAGGTACGCTGATCGACGGTACCGAGTTCGATAACTCTTACACCCGTGGCGAGCCACTGTCATTCCGTCTCGACGGCGTGATCCCAGGCTGGACCGAAGGTCTGAAGCACGTGAAGAAAGGCGGCAAGATCAAGCTGGTGATCCCACCGAACCTGGCTTACGGCAAAAATGGCGTTCCGGGCATTCCGGCCAACTCAACGCTGGTATTTGATGTTGAGCTGCTGGATATCAAGCCAGCGCCAAAAGCGGATGAGAAAGCACAGGCTCCGGCCGCTGCTGATAAGAAAGCGCAGTAATCTGCTTGCGCTTCTGACGCCGCCTCCGGGCGGCGTTTTTATTTGTCCGCCAGACTTGAGCTGCGCTGGCTGTGCTCGCCATCCTCACTCATGCTCAGGGCATGAACCAACATGCCGTCTTGCAGCAACCCAAATTGTTTAGGGGAATGAGTAAAGCTCTGGCTAAACATCCCGACATTTGCCAGACTAGCGCCTGCACAACTATCACAATATGAGTCTGCCCCAAAGCTGTCGAGACAGGCTCCAGCCATTTAGGGTAATGTC
>NZ_DAMDQC010000076.1:0-20863 GCF_032082325.1 Pantoea sp. CTOTU50773
CTTTTTGTCATTGGAATGTCGGCAGCATCGCTATCTTTGTCATAACCGACAATAGCCTGCAACGTGTCATCGCCTGTGACTTTAATTGACGTGATAGCGCTGTCTTCACCCGTTTCTTTTGATGTGAGTGATAGACGGTAGCTGCCATCAGCAACCTTGATCACACTGGCGGTAATCCCTGCATCAGCGCTATTAATCGCATCTCGCATCCCCGTGAGGGAGGTCTGGTCACTGGTTAAAGTGATGTCTTTACTACTGCCATCAGCAAGCGTGATGCTTAAGGTACGGCTACTTGCTGAACTGTCCCCCAGAGCAGTTGAGTTACTGCTTTGCACGGCAGAGGTCAATGTCTGCGCCTGAGCTAACTGGGTAACGCTAATAGTGTATTTGCCTGCAACAGCACCTGTGGTTGTCGTTGCGCTAAATGAAGAGGTACTGCTGGTTGCTTTCGTCGTATTAAAAAGTGTGGCGTCATTCAGAGTGGTGTTTGCCGTCTGAAAGGTTGACAGCGCACTTTTTAATGTTCCATAAGCAGTCAGCTTAGCTGTATAAGCGGATTGCTGAGTTGAAATGGGGGTGAGCGCTGCTTTCTCGGCTGTTTCCAGACTGTCTAATATAGAGCTGAGGTCAAGGCCAGAACCGACACCTAAGGTAGAAATACTTGCCATGTTGTTTCCTTTTATATCGACACGGAGAGTGAATACCGGGGTTATCGGCTCATAATGGGTAAAGTTTAAAATTATTTATCTACGCGTGATAAAGCGAATAACGCCTATAGAGAAGCGTATTTCTGGCGCTAGAAAAGTAGTGGGCAAACCTAAAGAACGATACGGCAGGGACGATAAAGAGAGGTGTGACAGGTTGAAGGGAAAATTTTTCACCTGGTACTAAAAAAATTCTAAAGGTTGTTCAAGGGCAGACGATAACAACATTGACGGCGCTGAAGCCGGCGGGTTGAAGCCCACACCTTAACCGAAAGACTTGATTAACAGGAATATTTATCATGGCCCAAGTCATTAATACCAACAGCCTCTCGCTGATCACTCAGAACAACATGAACAAGTCGCAGTCCGCTCTGGGCACCGCGATTGAACGTCTGTCATCAGGCCTGCGCATCAACAGCGCAAAAGATGACGCAGCGGGTCAGGCAATTGCTAACCGCTTCACCTCTAACATCAACGGCCTGACTCAGGCTGCTCGTAACGCCAACGACGGTATCTCTGCTGCTCAGACAACTGAAGGCGCACTGTCTGAAATCAACAACAACTTACAGCGTATCCGTGAACTGACTGTACAGTCTCAGAACGGTACTAACTCAGATTCAGACATCTCTTCAATCCAGGACGAAATTAAAGCGCGTCTGGACGAGATTGACCGTGTATCAGGTCAGACTCAGTTCAACGGCGTGAACGTGCTGGCTAAAGACGGTAAAATGAGCATCCAGGTTGGTGCAAACGACGGTGAGACCATCGATATCGACCTGAAAGCCATCAACAGCTCAGTTCTGGGTCTGAACAACCTGGACGTCAGCAGCACCATTACCTCTGATGACATTGCAACAACTGCAACAACGACTCTGCAGGCTGCTGCGATTAAAGTTACTGACCTGACCTATACTGACACCGCTGGCGCCGCGTCTTGGGCTGTATATACCGATGACGATAACGCCGATACTCACTATGTATCTAAAGACGGTGGCACCACTCTTTATGCAGCTACCTATAATTCCACCACCAACTCACTGGAATTTGACAGTACAACAGCTGCAACCCCTGCAACAGGTGCGACTGCTTCTGCTGGCAAAGACATTAGCTTCGGTGATGGCAAAATCATTGCTGCGGACGATATTACTGGCCGTACCGATGACAATGCTGCTGCTGCACCATCTCTGTATCTGGATAAAGATGGCGCTTACTATGCATCAACCGATGGCGGCACTACCTTCGTAAGTGCAACTGTTGATACCACAACTGGTTCTGTTAGCTATGATTCTTCAGCTGCCGCTGCAACTCCGGTTGGTGTAGGTTCTGCTCTGACCGAAGTTAACGACCCAAGCGCTGCTGTAAACGTTGACCTGTCTAGCGTAACTGGCGTGAACAACGCACAGCTGTTCGCTCTGAAAGACGGCAGCGGTTATGTAGTGAAAGGTACTGATGACGACGGTAAAGATGTGATGTACAAAGCTACCGTTAACACCACTACTGGTGCAGTGACTCAGGGTGCACAGGTCACTGAAGATCCATTGTCTGCAATCGACGATGCTATCTCCACTGTTGATAAATTCCGTTCAAGCCTGGGTGCGATTCAGAACCGTCTGGATTCTGCTATCACCAACCTGAACAACACCACTACTAACCTGTCTGAAGCACAGTCTCGTATTCAGGATGCTGACTACGCTACTGAAGTTTCAAACATGTCTAAAGCTCAGATCATCCAGCAGGCGGGTAACTCAGTGTTGGCAAAAGCCAACCAGGTTCCACAGCAGATTCTGTCTCTGCTGCAGGGCTAATCGCTCTAAGCTTGTTGGTTATCCAACCCCGCTTCGGCGGGGTTTTTTTATACCTGCATATCATGAATATGCAGGTATACTCGCGGCTCTAACTTTTAACAGGACGTGAACCATGCGTAATTGCTTTGCCTTGTTAACGCTTCTCCTACTCTCTGGCTGCGCGCCAATAAAGCATCCTCGTACTAATTCTCAAAATCCTCCTGCGCCTGTAGTGACCGATCTCAAAAGCTATTATGACGCCGTCCACTTTGCTATCCAGACCGAGTTTTTTGACGCCGACCATTACATTGGCAAAACCTGCAATTTACGTATTGATCTTGATGAAAAAGGTCAGGTAAGTGGTATGCATGGACTGAGCGGTGATTTATCTCTCTGTACCGAAGCGATGTACGCGGTAAAGAATGCCGAGCTGCCCGCTCCACCTTCTGCAGAGGTGCATGAGAAGACCAAAAGTATGGTGATAGTATTTGCGCCACAGTAAGGATGTGCGATGAATCGCACCGCTACGATTAAAGCGGTCATTAAATTTTTTACGACACCCAAGCGTAGCGGCGCAATTTATTGCGCAACCCAGCAACCCAGCAACCCCATAATCCCGCAGAACACCTAACGACTTCAGGTGTTTCCTTCTGCCCTAAACCAAATTCAGACCCCCCAGTCATCACGATTTCCCCCAACTCCCTATAACCTCAAAAAAGTAACCATCCTGTTACAGTCCCACCCAAAAATGCCGATAACTTCCCCAGAATCATTCCAATTTTTTCGCACGATTTTTTTCTGTTTCTGGGGTGTCTATGCGCTTCAATTATGACTTGTTACCGGGTGAGCTACTGACCTTCGAAGAGATCGCGTTGCGCTATGCGCAGCAGCATCCTGATGAGAAAGAACTCACCGCCCGCGGGTTGCTGAGCCCGTCGACCAGCTTTCGCAATTTGGTGATCCGTGCAGTGTTCGCGCAGGAGGAGATCAACAGTCCGTTGGAGGATCTGCTGTTCGTCTCTGACGATAACGAGCGCAAAAACTATCTGCGTCGTTTTGAGCACTATCTCAAAAGCCAACAAGCTTTCCTTTATTTCCGTCGTAACGATGAAATAAAGAAGGAAGGGCGCTGGAAGGTGGTGGGCGAAACCCAGGTTTACGCCATGCTCGATCCTAACTCGGCAGAAGCGCAGAACCTGCTCACCAGTCGGGGCTTCAAACTAGTGTTGATGCGACAGACGGAAGAGGAGGAGTACTGGCAGCTGTTCGATCCCCATGCGCACCCTTGCTTCCCACTGTCGCGCAAAATTCAGTTTCTGGTGGTGCTGAGTACGCCGCAGCATAAAGTGCCGACGGCGGTGATGCCAGGCACAGAAGTCGGGCGTCGCGTTAAGGCTAAGGTGTTCCAGCGTGCCAGCCAGGCGGAGTTTAGTTCGGCGGTGAAGGCACGCTATGGCGCCTGTATTATTACCGGCACGCAGCTTACGGAACGTCACAGCTGGCCGTGGGTGGAGGCCTGCTATATCGATACCCAGGAAAATGAAGAAGGTTTTCTTGCCGATAACAGCGTCGATAACGGATTGTTCCTGCGCAGTGACTTACAGCGTCTGTTTATCAACAAAATGATAAGCATTAACGCCGAAACCGGGCAGGTGATGTTTAATCCGGCACTGGAAACAGAAGCGCCGATTAGCGATTTTTATCAGACACTTGATGGCAAAACCTGTGCTCTGTGGGACGCGGTGCCGCCTGGCACGCGGCTACGGCTAAAAAACCTGCGCTAAAGAAACCCTGAATGGCGGTGTATTCCACCGCCATCCATAACAAATTTGAAATAACCTCGCTTTTGCCCGCCTATTCTGCCAATCGAAACCCCTACAGAATTGGATAATCATGCCGATAACTTTATTAACGCAGGGTAGTCATCGTGAACGATCTCTATACGCCCGAAGGCGTGATGGATAAACATTCGCTCTGGCAGCGCTACGTTCCTCTGGTGCGACACGAAGCGTTGCGCTTGCAGGTACGTTTGCCAGCCAGCGTTGAGCTTGACGATCTGCTGCAGGCCGGTGGCATTGGTTTATTGAATGCCGTGGAGCGCTACGACGCGCTGCAAGGCACCGCCTTTACCACCTATGCCGTGCAGCGAATCCGAGGGGCGATGCTGGATGAACTGCGCAGCCGCGACTGGGCACCTCGTAGCGTGCGTCGTAATGCGCGCGAGGTGGCCGGTGCTATGCATCAGGTAGAACAAGCGTTGGGGCGCTCGGCTACTGAGCAGGAAGTGGCTGAACAGTTGAATGTTTCGCTGGAAGAGTATCGGCAGATTCTGCTCGATACCAATAACAGCCAACTCTTCTCCTACGACGAGTATCGGGAAGAACACGGTGACAGTGCGGAGCTGGTGACGGAGGGGCATGAAGAAGCCAACCCGCTTCATCAGTTAATGGAAGGAAACCTGCGTGATCGCGTGATTGAAGCCATCGAGGCATTGCCCGATCGTGAAAAATTAGTGCTCACACTGTACTACCAGGAAGAACTGAACCTGAAAGAGATTGGCGCAGTGCTGGAAGTGGGGGAATCCCGCGTCAGTCAACTGCACAGTCAGGCGATTAAACGCCTGCGTGCCCGGTTAGCGGGGGCGCGCTGACAGACTCAGTACCTGGCATCGAAAAAATAAAAATACCGGGGACTCAGCAATGGGAGCCAAAGCCAAAGCCAGACCTTTAAGTCGTTATCTTAAAGACTATAAACACAGCCAAAGCAACTGTTCACATTGTGGCAAAGTTTTAGATCGTATGGCGTTAGTGTTTCGTGGACAGATCATCAATAAAGAGGCCATCGCGCGGATGGACCAGATGATTGATGACCAGGTATGGATGAAACTCCAGCCGGAACTGACCGCGTTATGTCGTTTCTGCAGCGATATTTTTTGTAATACCCATCCTAATTACTTCGACATTATGGCGTTCAAACAGTATCTGTTTGAGCAGACCGAGATGAGTCACAGCACCATTCGCGAGTATGTGGTGCGGCTGCGTCGTCTTGATGACATGCTGAAAGCGAAAAATTTCCCGGCCGACAGATTACGGGGCAACAGCTGGCATGAATGCCTGGAAAACGATTTGCCGGATGCGGGTAACAACAATTACCGCATCGCACTGCGTAAATATGACCAGTTTTTAGGCTGGCAGCAGGGCTGATTGTGATCCTGCCCTTGTTGTTGCTGAGCATAGCAGCAACAGGGGACGCACTCGCAGAATTCCGGGTGCGACTTTTCTCATCTTCTGCAACACTGTATGGATAATTGCACATTGCCCGAATGGAGGCTGCATTGTCTTTACATCTCTTGCACCAGTTCCCACGTCTTGAATTACTCGGTGCACCTACGCCGCTTGAGCATCTGCCACGGCTTTCTGATTATCTCGGTCGCGATATCTTTATTAAGCGTGATGACTTCACGCCTGTGGCAATGGGCGGCAACAAACTGCGTAAACTTGAATTCCTGGCGGCCGATGCGCTGCGCGAGGGCGCGGATGTCCTGCTGACGGCGGGCGCGATTCAATCCAACCATGTGCGCCAGACGGCGGCGGTGGCGGCGCGTCTTGGCCTCAAGTGTGTGGCACTGCTGGAAAATCCGATTGGCACGATCTCAGAAAACTACCTCACCAACGGTAATCGCCTGATGCTCGACCTGATGGATGTCGAGGTGGTGATGGTCGATGCGTTGCACAACCCCACTGAACAGCTGGCCGAACAGGCTGAACGTCTCGAAGCCCAGGGTTTCCGTCCTTATATTGTGCCGGTTGGCGGTTCCAACGCACTGGGCGCGCTCGGTTACGTGGAGTGTGCGCAGGAGATCGCGCACCAAAGCGAAGGCGTGGTGGATTTCGCCGCTGTGGTGGTTGCATCGGGCAGCGCCGGCACCCATGCAGGTTTAGCGGTAGGTCTTGAGCAGTTGCTGCCTGATACCGAGCTGGTCGGTGTGACGGTTTCACGCAAAGTCGACGCGCAGTTGCCGGTGGTAGAGCGCATCCGCAGCGCGCTGGCTGAACAGTTGGAAGTGCAGACGCACGCGCCGATCACGCTTTGGGATGACTATTTCGCGCCGCGTTACGGTGAACCTAATGATGAAGGCATGGAAGCGGTGAAACTGCTGGCGCGTCTTGAAGGCATCATGCTGGACCCGGTCTACACCGGTAAAGCGATGGCCGGATTGATAGATGGCATTGCGCAGAATCGTTTCCGTCGTGAAGGGCCGCTGCTGTTTATTCATACTGGCGGCGCGCCTGCGTTATTTGCTTATCATCCTTCGGTCTAAGGCTAAGATAAAAAAGGTTTATAATCCGGCAGCTGTTGTTCTGGCCTGAAATGGGCCTGAATGCAGCGCCAATAACGAAAAGGCGGCAAATCCCGGTTTCGCCGCCTCATAGCACACAACACATCACAATAATGGGGTAAACATGGCTTTCTCTCCAATTCGTCGCCAACTGGTGATGGGCATGATGGCGGTCGCGCTGGTCGCGGGCGTTAACGTTAAAACGTTCGCCGCAGAAGATCTGCTGGCACAGGTGAAGAGCAAAGGTGAGCTGCGCGTGGGTCTGGAAGGCACCTATCCGCCGTTCAGTTTCCAGGATGAGAGCGGCAAGCTGACTGGTTTCGAAGTGGAGTTTGCGCAAGAGCTGGCGCAACACCTTGGCGTCAAAGCGGATCTGAAACCGACCAAGTGGGATGGCATGCTGGCGGCATTGGATTCTAAACGTATCGACGTGGTGATCAATCAGGTAACGATTTCACCCGAGCGTAAGAAGAAGTATGACTTCTCCACGCCATACACCATCTCTGGCGTTCAGGCGCTGACGATGAAGAAAAATGCTGGCAGCATCACCAAGCCAGAGGATCTCTCTGGTAAGAAAGTCGGTGTCGGCCTGGGGTCTAACTACGAACAGTGGCTGCGTGACAACGTCAAAGGCGTCGATATCCGTACCTATGATGATGACCCAACCAAATACCAGGATCTGCGTTCAGGTCGTGTTGATGCCATTCTGGTGGACCGTTTAGCGGCGCTGGATCTGGTGAAGAAAACCGGCGACACCATGGCGGTAGCGGGCCCGGCCTTCTCTCGTCTCGAATCCGGCGTGGCGCTGCGTAAAGGCAATGACGACCTGCTGAAAGCCATTGATGCAGCGATTGCTGATATGCAGAAAGATGGCTCGCTGAGCAAACTCTCTGAGAAATGGTTCGGCGCGGACGTCACTAAATAATGCAGGAAAGCTTACAACTGGTGCTGGATTCAGCACCATTCTTACTCAAAGGCGCGCTGTTCACGCTGCAGCTGAGTATCGGCGGGATGTTCTTCGGTCTGGTACTTGGCTTTGTGCTGGCGCTGATGCGCCTGTCACATTTCTGGCCAGTAAACTGGCTGGCGCGTATCTATGTGTCGATTTTCCGTGGCACGCCGCTGATCGCCCAGCTGTTTATGATCTACTACGGCCTGCCGCAGTTCGGTATTGAGCTGGATCCTATCCCATCAGCGATGATCGGTTTGTCACTCAATACTGCCGCTTACGCCTCTGAATCCCTGCGTGGCGCGATTGCGGCGATTGAACGTGGGCAGTGGGAAGCGGCGGCGAGTATTGGCATGACGCCATGGCAAACCTTGCGTCGTGTCATCCTGCCGCAAGCGGCACGTACCGCCTTGCCACCGCTTGGTAATAGCTTTATCAGCCTGGTGAAAGACACCTCGCTGGCGGCCACCATTCAGGTGCCGGAGCTGTTCCGTCAGGCGCAATTGATCACCTCACGTACGCTGGAAGTGTTCACCATGTATCTGGCTGCCTCGCTGATTTACTGGGTGATGGCGACGGTGCTGTCGGCGTTGCAAAACCGCCTGGAAGCGCATGTGAATCGACAGGATCGGGAGGCAAAATGAGTGCGATTGAAGTACGTCAGCTGGTCAAGCAGTTCCACGGCCAGACCGTGTTGCACGGCATCGATCTGGATGTGGCACCGGGTGAAGTGGTGGCAATTATCGGGCCAAGCGGTTCGGGGAAAACCACCTTGCTGCGCAGTATCAATCTGCTGGAAGTGCCCGATAGCGGCCGCGTCACGGTGGGTAATATCACCATTGATGCCAGTATTGGGCTCAACAAGCAGAAAGAGCAGGTTCGCCGTTTGCGTCAGCAGGTGGGTTTCGTGTTCCAGAACTTCAATCTGTTCCCGCATCGTTCAGTGCTGGAGAACATCATTGAAGGGCCGGTGATCGTGAAGGGTGAACCGAAAGCGGAAGCCATTGCCCGCGCCCGCAGCTTGCTGGAGAAGGTCGGTCTGCACGGCAAAGAGGAGAGCTTCCCGCGTCGCCTTTCTGGCGGGCAGCAGCAGCGTGTCGCCATTGCGCGTGCGCTGGCGATGCGACCGGAAGTGATTCTGTTCGATGAGCCGACTTCGGCGTTGGATCCTGAGCTGGTGGGTGAAGTGCTGAATACCATCCGCGCGCTGGCGCAGGAGAAACGCACCATGGTGATCGTCACGCATGAGATGAGTTTTGCGCGTGACGTGGCCGATCGGGCGATCTTTATGGATCAGGGCCGTATCGTGGAGCAGGGCGCAGCGAAAGAGCTATTCAGCCATCCGCAGCAGGCACGCACCCGCCAATTTCTTGACAAGTTTCTTAACCAATAGTCTCAAGCGTCGTCTGGTTCTGACGGCGCTTTTTCTTTTCTCATCTGAATCCCTTCTCTCAGTTTCCTCTGAAAATTGTCAAAGAACTTTCAATTAACCGTCTGAAAAATAATATTTTATTGCCTATGAAATTTTGCTGGCAAGGAGCAGAAGGATTTTTAAGACGCCCCCGATTGAGACATCTTTGTAAATATAAATAATTCTTTACAAATTCATGGCGCAATCAGGATCATAAAATGACACATGCCAGAAATGAAGTCCTCTGGATCAACACGTTAAAAGGTGCCTGCATCTTGCTGGTGGTGTTGCACCACTCGATTATCACCACTTTCGCTCCCTCACTGCATCACCTCACGGCCGGCATGGTCCCCGCGCACTGGTGGGTGACCTTCAATACCTATCTTTCACCGCTGCGTATGCCCGCTTTTTTCTTTGTCTCAGGCCTGCTGGCGGCCAGTTCGATCGTCAAAAAGAGCTGGAAAGAGGTGTTCACCAAGAAGTTCAGCAATATCGTGTATCTCTATTTGCTGTGGGGGGTGATTCAGTGGCTGAGCATTCACTATATCTCCGCGCACCTCGGTGAGCGGCTGTCCAGCACCAAAAACGCTGCCTATGCCGACACGCCGTTTGAGTTCCTTAAACTGCTGCTGACTTCCATGACCAGCCTCTGGTATCTGTACGCGCTGGCGGGCTTCTTCCTGTTCACCAAGCTGTTCCACCGCCAGAAAATGGCGCTGATGGCACTGGCGATTGTCGCGACCTACGCTGCGCAGTTTAGCCTGATCCCTGGTTGGGGGCCGGCCAGCGTGGCGCAAAACTATCTCTACTTCCTGCTCGGCGTATTCTTCAGCCAGTCTTTGATTGAGATGAGCCAGCTTAAGCGCCAACACTGGCTACTGCTGGCAGGCATCGCGGTGATTGGCGTGGTACATCATGTGGGGGGCATCTATAAAAACCCGTTCTACAGCCTGCTGACCATCGTGTTTGGTATCGTCGTGTGCCGTTTCCTCAATGAGCGCCTGAACATGGCGTGGCTGAACTGGATTGGCCGTAACACGCTGCAGATTTACGTACTGCACCGCATCTTCATAGAGTTGCTGGGACTGAGCGCGATTGCCCTGGCGTTGCATTACGGCTGGTTTGGTCATGCGGCCTTCAGTTGGGCATGGGCGCTGCTGATGCCGTTGACGGGCGTGGCGCTCTGCGTGACGATCTCACTGGCGGTGTGGTCACTGCTGAATCGCGGTCCAGGCAGAATGTTATTCATCTATCCGCGACTGTTGAGAAAACCCGTGCCAGAGACAAAAGCGGCACCGCTGCAATAATCAAAAAGGGCCAGTTCGCTGGCCCTAATTATTTTCTCTTAGCACAATATTAATATCCGCGTTTATCCATCTGCCACATTTCATAATTGTCCGAATAAAATTTGATTTTAATTTGGTTTGTTTGTGGTGGATTGCTCTTAATTTCCCTGTATTAATTGCTAACCTTATTTCCCTCGTCATACCCTTAGTGACTCTAATTTGGGGAGATATTGTTAGCCTGCTTAGCATTTGATTAATGTCTGGAACTGTAAAGTATTGTTATATCAGGACCAGTAAAAAACTTTTAGGACTTTCGCTAGAGTCATCCCCCGCCAGCTTGTTTAATAATCGTTGAATAACCAGAAATGCATCATTGTTTATTTCCTCATACTTCTCCTTAAAGACCTACACAGCAGCGGGAGTTAATCATATGAATAACGCCAGGAAAGAAGATATTGCATGGGTCAATACCCTGAAAGGGGCCTGCATATTGCTGGTGGTGTTGTACCACACCGTATTACCCGGATTTGAAGGAACGGTGAAATTATTGACGGCGGGTTGGATACCGGCAGAAATATGGGTGCAGTTTAATACTGTTTTATCTCCGCTGCGTATGCCAGCCTTTTTCTTTGTTTCGGGCTTGCTGGCAACCAACGGGATTCTTAATCGTCCGTGGAAGCAGGTATTTACCAGTCGTATTACCAACCTGTTCTATCTCTATATTTTGTGGGGCTTTATTCAGTGGTGGTCGATTGTGGGTATCTCGACAGAGATTACCGGCCAGCGTATCTCACACAATCTGAATGCCGCCTATGCGGGTTCACTGTTTGAGTTCCTGAAACTGACGTTTATGGCGATGAGCACCTCGTGGTATCTGTACGGACTGGCACTGTATTTCCTGTGTGCGAAGATCTTCCACAAACAGAAAGTGGCGTTGCTGGTGGTCGCGGTTGCGCTTAACTATCTGGCAGTGGAGAAGATCATTCCATACTGGGGACCGCAAAGCGTGGCGCAGTACTTCCTGTTCTTCCTGCTGGGCGCGTTCTGGAGCCCGCTGATGCTGCGTATGAGCGAATGGCGTCGTGAAAATCTCGTGCCATGGGCGCTGCTGGCGACGGTATCAGGGATTCACATTATCTTCGGTCTGGATAAGAGCCTGTTCCTGTGCATCATCGCGGTGCTGGCGAGCGTGGCGGCCTGCCGCAGGCTTAACGCGCACTTTAAGATGACGTACTTTAACTGGATTGGCCGTAACACCCTGCAAATCTACGTAATCCATCGTATTTTCATTGAGTATTTTGGCATGTCAGCGATTCTGTTCGCTCAGCGCCATCATCTGTTTGACTATGCCTGGTTCTCCGTGTTGTGGGCGTGTTTCTATCCGGTTGCGATTGTGGGGATTTGCTCGCTGCTGTCGGTGGCGGTGTGGTCTGTCACCAATCGCGGGCTGGGGCAGTCGCTGTTTGTCTTCCCGACCTTGATTGGTATGAAGCGCAACAAGTCTGTGGCTTAAGCTCAAAGTACAAAACAGTAGCGCCGCAACAAGTGGATATACTCGTCGCGGCGCGCCATGAAAAAGGGCCCTTGCGGGCCCTTATCTTTTTAACCAATGGTCATCAGACTGGCGTTACCACCCGCTGCGGCGGTATTCACGCTCAGTGAGCGCTCTATCAGCAGACGTTCCAGCAACAGATTGGTTTCGCCACGCGCGAAGCCCTGCACCGAAACAATCGCGCCGTCACGCGCAGCAACCTGCTCGCACAGCACACGTAACTGATCGGCGTCACCGTGATAGATCACCGCATCAAACTCGGCGGCCAGCAAATCTTTCACCAACACCACGTGTTTTTGCACGGCGGCAGGTAGTGATTTGCGCAGTGCGCGATGCAACTCATCATCCTGCCAGATTGCCTGACTGCCCACGCTGGTCACTGCTGCCAGTTGCGTCAGTGCGTCCTGCTCGTTATCCGCAATACAGAGGACATGATCGCGCGGCAGAAGCGTGAAGGTGTTACGTTCACCGGTTGGGCCTGGCAGCAGTCGCACCGTACCCCCCTGCGCCAGCTCGTCATAACGCTGACAGAGTGCCAGCAGTTCAGGTTTATCCTGCGCCCAGCTCTGCAATGACTGGTGCGCGCTCGTCAGCTCAGCACGTACAGAACTGTCGACTGGACGCTCGGCATGCTGACGATCGAAGGTCTTACGCAGTGCACTGTCTGGGCGGTTTGCCAGCAGGCGATAGAGATACAAAGGACCTCCGGCTTTTGGACCGGTGCCGGATAAACCTTCTCCACCAAAGGGCTGCACGCCGACGACCGCGCCGACCATATTGCGGTTCACATACAGGTTACCGACCTTCGCGCCTGCCGTGACTTGCGCGATAGTTTCATCAATACGCGTATGCACACCCAGCGTCAGACCGTAACCAGAGGCGTTAATCTGATCGATCAGCTGTGGCAGGCTGTTACGCGCATAACGCACCACGTGCAGCACTGGGCCAAACACTTCTTTATCCAGATCGCTTACCTGACCCAGCTCGATCAGGGTTGGCTTGATAAAGGTGCCGCTGGTCCACTCTTTGCTGTCTTGCGGATTGTCCTGCGCCGCCTGATACACGGTGAAACCTTTATTGCGCATCGCCTGAATGTGGCGCTCGATGTTACCTTTGGCTTCGGCGTCGATCACCGGGCCGATATCCGTAGAGAGACGTTCCGGATTGCCCATGCGGCATTCGGCCATCGCGCCACGCAGCATTTTCAGGGTGTGATCGGCGACATCATCTTGTACGCACAGCAGACGCAGCGCCGAGCAACGCTGTCCGGCGCTGTCAAAGGCGGAGGCAACGATATCGACCACCACCTGCTCAGTCAGCGCCGAAGAATCCACGATCATGGCGTTCATGCCGCCGGTTTCAGCAATCAGCGGCGTTGGGCGGCCTTGCGGATCGAGACGACCCGCCAGATTGCGTTGCAGCAGCGTCGCGACGGCGGTGGATCCGGTGAACATCACACCGCGTACTCGCTCGTCACCCGTTAACTGTGCACCGACAGTCTCGCCCTGGCCCGGCAGCAGTTGCAGCACACCTGATGGCACGCCCGCATCCAGCATGATTTGTACCGCCTGCGCGGCTATCAGCGGCGTCTGCTCAGCGGGTTTCGCCAGCACGCTGTTACCGGCTGCCAGTGCTGCAGCAATCTGACCGGTGAAGATCGCCAGCGGGAAGTTCCACGGGCTGATGCACACCACCGGGCCGAGCGGACGATGGGTTTCGTTATCGAAATCATCACGCACCATACCGGCGTAGTAATAGAGGAAATCAACCGCTTCACGCACCTCGGCAATGGCGTTGTTGTAGGTCTTACCTGCTTCACGCACCAGCAGGCCAATCAGCTGCTGCATCTGGCCTTCCATCGCTTCGGCGGCGCGCTCCAAAATGGCTGCACGTTCTTGTGGCGGGGTGGCAAACCAGATTGGACCGGCATTTACTGCGGCATCCAGCGCTTCCGAGACTTCTGCTTCGCTGGCATCGCGCACGCTGCCCACCACATCGGCTTGCGCAGAAGGGTTGAGTACCGGACGGCTCACGCCGTCACCCAGCTCACCTTCGACCAACGGCTGGGCAATCCATGGCTGGCTGGCGCTATTGAGCAGGGCGCTGGAGAGTGATGCCAGACGATGTTCGTTAGCCAAATCCAGACCGGCTGAGTTGGCGCGCTTATCACCATACAGATCGCGCGGCAGCGGGATTTTCGGATGCGGTAAACCGACTGCGCCTTCGGTCAGCGCCATCTTCTCCACCGCAGAAACCGGATCGGCAACCAGCTCATCCAGCGGCAGGGTGTTATCCGCGATGCGGTTAACAAACGAGGTGTTGGCCCCGTTTTCCAGTAAGCGACGTACCAGATAGGCGAGCAGGGTTTCATGGGTGCCGACCGGTGCGTAGATACGGCACGGACGGTTCAGTTTGCCGTCTGCCACTTTGCCGACCACCTGCTCATACAGCGGTTCGCCCATGCCGTGCAGGCACTGGAACTCGTACTGACCCGGATAGTAGTTATTGCCTGCCAGCTGATAGATCGCTGCCAGCGTGTGAGCGTTATGAGTAGCAAATTGCGGATAGATCAGATTCGGTACCGCCAGCAGTTTGCGGGCGCAAGCCAGGTAAGAGATGTCGGTGTACACCTTGCGAGTATAAACCGGATAACCTTCCAGCCCATCAATCTGCGCACGTTTGATTTCGCTATCCCAATACGCGCCTTTCACCAGACGGATCATCAGGCGACGGCGGCTGCGTTGGGCGAGATCGATCAGGGAGTCGATCACAAACGGGCAGCGCTTCTGGTATGCCTGAATCACAAAGCCAATCCCGTTCCAGCCGTCCAGTTCCGGCTCGAAGCACAGCTTTTCTAACAGGTCGAGCGACAGTTCCAGACGGTCTGCTTCTTCCGCATCGATATTGATACCAATGTCGTAAGAGCGCGCCAGTAAGGTCAGTGATTTAAGGATCGGATATAGCTCTTCCATCACGCGTTCATACTGCGCGCGGCTATAGCGAGGATGCAGGGCCGACAGTTTGATCGAGATGCCTGGACCTTCATAGATGCCACGGCCATTGGAAGCTTTACCAATGGCATGGATCGCCTGCTGATAGGACACCAGATAAGCTTTGGCATCACTGGCGGTCAGCGCTGCTTCACCCAGCATATCGTAGGAGTAGCGGAAGCCTTTCTCTTCCAGTTTGCGCGCATTGGCCAGTGCTTCCGCAATGGTTTCGCCGGTGACGAACTGCTCGCCCATCAGGCGCATCGCCATATCCACGCCTTTGCGGATCAGCGGTTCTCCACTCTTACCAATAATGCGATTAAGTGAACGCGACAAGTTGGCTTCATTGTGAGTCGATACCAGACGTCCGGTAAACAGCAGACCCCAGGTTGCGGCGTTAACGAACATCGACGGGCTGCGGCCCAGATGCGACTGCCAGTTGCCATTGCTGATTTTGTCGCGAATCAGCGCGTCACGAGTTGGTTTGTCGGGAATACGCAGCAGCGCTTCCGCCAGACACATCAGCGCCACGCCTTCCTGCGAAGAGAGGGAGAACTCTTGTAACAGACTTTGCACCATTCCGGCGCGTCCGGTTGCACCTTTTTGGTGACGCAACTTATCCGCCAGGCTATAAGCCAGCTGATGGGTTTTCTCGGCCAGCGGGGCAGGGAGACGCGCCTGCTCCAGCAGCATCGGTACCGCATCGGTTTCCGGACGACGCCACGCAGCGGTGATGGCAGAGCGCGTAACCGACTGCGGCAAAATATGTTCAGCGAAGTCGAGGAAGGGCTGGAATGACTCGTCTGCCGTGCCTTCTTCACTGGCGGCGTCGGCGAGCTGTAGGGGAATTTCCGGCAAAGATTCACCGGCTTCCAGCTGCGAAAGGTAGTTAAAAATCGCCTGTTTGATCAGCCAGTGTGGGGTGCGGTCAATTTTACCTGCCGCCAATTTAATGCGATCGCGGGTGGCTTCATCCAACTTCACCCCCATGGTGGTCGTTCCCATGATTTCCTCGTCCTCAAAATATGATTCAACATCAGCGTGGGCTGCACTATCACTCATGTTGCAACTTTGTGCAACCATGTTAAATGTGACCTGAGTTGCACGTTTATCAACACTTAAAATAGGTCATGTGAAAAAACGGCACAAAACTTGCTGCAAGAAGCTCGCCAAAGTTGCAACTCCCTTCAACGAGAGCACTCTCATGTTGAACAAGGTGCAACTCAAAGTGTGAGCGCGTGCAACCTATTGGCATTAAATCAGCGAAGTCAGGTGAAACCATTGTGACAGCTGTGTTAAATGCATTGTGCGCGCCGCCCCTTTGCGGCAGGATACCGCGCCTTAAGAGAAATCGCTTTCTCTGGATGCGGTAAAGCCCTGATGCCGTCCCGTTCCGATGGCTCAGGAAAAAAGATTTCTCTTAACGGATTAAATAATAAGTGGAGAGAGTATGAGTATGAGTACACCGATGTTGGTGACCTTTGTAATTTATATCCTGGGAATGGTGCTGATTGGCTTTATTGCCTACCGTTCGACCAAAAACTTTGACGACTACATTCTGGGCGGACGCAGTTTAGGCAGTGTGGTCACCGCACTGTCAGCGGGTGCATCAGATATGAGCGGTTGGTTGCTGATGGGCTTACCCGGCGCCATCTTCCTTTCCGGCATTTCAGAAAGCTGGATCGCCATTGGCCTGACCATCGGTGCCTGGCTTAACTGGAAAATTGTGGCAGGTCGCCTGCGCGTGCAGACCGAACATCACGATAATGCCTTAACGCTGCCGGACTTCTTCTCCAGCCGTTTCGAAGACAAAAGCAAGCTGCTGCGTGTTATCTCCGCTGTAGTCATTCTCATCTTCTTCACCATTTATTGCGCATCAGGCGTGGTTGCGGGTGCACGTCTGTTTGAAAGCACCTTCGGTATGGATTACCAAACTGCGCTGTGGGCCGGTGCTGCTGCCACCATTCTTTATACGCTGGTGGGCGGATTCCTGGCGGTGAGCTGGACCGATACCGTGCAGGCCAGCCTGATGATCTTCGCGCTGATCCTCACTCCGGTGTTTGTGATTATCGCGGTAGGTGGCCTGGATGATTCACTGGCGGTGATCGAAGCAAAAAGTCTTGAAAACCTCGACATGCTGAAAGGGCTCAACTTTGTTGCCGTTATCTCCTTACTCGGATGGGGCCTGGGTTACTTTGGACAACCGCATATCCTGGCGCGCTTTATGGCGGCGGATTCACATCACTCGATTCGCACTGCACGTCGCATTGGCATGACCTGGATGATCCTGTGCCTGGCCGGTGCCGTGGCGGTGGGCTTCTTCGGTATCGCCTACTTCCAGAACCACCCTGAGCAAGCGGCAGGCGTAAGCCAGAACGGCGAACGCGTGTTCATTGAACTGGCGCGTATCCTGTTTAACCCGTGGATTGCTGGCATCCTGCTGTCTGCGATTCTGGCAGCGGTGATGTCCACCCTAAGCTGCCAGCTTCTGGTGTGCTCAAGCGCCCTGACAGAAGATCTCTACAAAGGCTTCCTGCGTAAAAATGCCAGTCAGAAAGAGCTGGTGTGGGTAGGGCGTTTAATGGTGCTGCTGATTGCGTTGATCGCCATCGCGCTGGCGGCCAATCCGGAAAACCGTGTGCTCGGCTTAGTCAGCTATGCATGGGCGGGCTTTGGTGCTGCCTTCGGTCCGGTTGTTCTGTTCGGCGTATGCTGGAAACGTATGACCCGCAATGGCGCGCTGGCCGGGATGGTGATTGGTGCACTGACGGTGCTGCTGTGGAAACAGTATGGTTACACCGAACTGTATGAAATCATTCCTGGCTTCATCTTCGCCAGCATCGCGATTGTGGTGTTCAGCCTGATCGGCAAAGGCCCATCAAAAGAAGCACAAGCGCGCTTCGCCGCCGCTGAAGCTGAATACAACACCAAGTAATTCTGTCTCTGACACACTAAGCCCGCCCGTATACGGCGGGCTTTTTTTATGGAATCGACCAGGCTTCAGCATTCCCTTCAAAGCAATGACATAGTTAGTCGTCCGATAAAGGCCATTCCGGGGAGCGAAGCGTCCGCGCCATGGACGGCGCGGCCGATCTGCAGGGATGCGTGGTTTCTTCGCGATCGGGATGGCCTTTAGTGGACAATGCGCTGAACTCAAAGCGACACCTCTACACTGAACCTGAAGCGATAACTCTGCACCGAACGTGCAGCGAAAACCCGGCACTGAACCTGCAGCGATATCCCGGCACTGAGCTTGCAGCCACACCCCAGCACTGAATATTTATCTGAACGCTGAAATCCCCATCACCCATTTTCAGTGAATCCGTATTACAGCCCGCAAATGAGAAATAATTTCATTCAGTGACTTGTAATTTTACCCGCGATAATGATAATCGATATCGTTTGCACTTTACGTATTTTTACCTAAGGTTTACCCTCCTTAACAATCAAGAGGTTGGTGATGTTCGTACCGTTTCTCATTATGCTGCGTGAAGGTCTTGAAGCAGCTCTCATCGTCAGCCTGATTGCCAGCTACCTGAAACGCACCCAGCGCACTCAGTGGTTCCCCGCGATGTGGGCGGGTGTCTTCATTGCCGCGGCACTCTGCTTAGGCCTTGGCATCTTCATCAATGAAACCACCGGCGAATTCCCGCAAAAACAGCAAGAACTGTTTGAAGGCATCGTCGCGGTCGTCGCGGTGGTCATCCTCACGTCCATGGTGTTCTGGATGCGCAAAGTCTCACGTAACATCAAAGCCACACTGGAACGATCGGTCGATCAGGCATTGCAAAAGCAGGGCGGCGGTGGCTTCCCGCTGGTCCTCATGGTCTTTCTGGCCGTGGCGCGTGAAGGTCTCGAATCCGTCTTCTTCCTGCTGGCGGCTTTCACCCAGGATGTTGGCTACGCGCCGCCGATTGGCGCGGTGCTGGGCTTATTAACGGGGATTGTTTTGGGCATGCTGCTCTACTACGGCGGCATCCGCCTCAACCTGGCGAGCTTCTTCCGCTGGACCAGCTTATTCATTCTCTTTGTTGCCGCAGGTCTCGCGGCAGGTGCGATCCGTGCTTTCCACGAAGCGGGGCTCTGGAACCACTTCCAGGACATTGCTTTCGACCTCAGCAACACGCTCTCCACCCACTCGGTGGTCGGTACGCTGCTGGAAGGCATTCTCGGCTATCAGGAAACGCCAAGCGTCAGTGAAGTGGCGGCCTGGCTTATCTACCTGATTCCGGCGCTGCTGCTGTTCTTCTTCCCGGCGCGCCCAACGGCCAGTGCTGCGCGCACCACACGCTGAAATTAAATCAGGCGCGATTGCGCGTCTGTTCTTCCATGTAACAGGGATATCACTATGACGATTCGCTTCCGCCGTAAGGCGCTGTTGGTTTCAATGCTGGCTCTCTCAGGCGCCGCATCTGCTGCATCCATCCCGCAAGTCACGGTTACCGTCACTGACAAACAGTGTGAGCCGATGTCACTCAATGTGCAGGCGGGTAAAACCCAGTTCATCATTAAAAACAACAGCCAGAAAGCGCTGGAGTGGGAAATCCTGAAAGGGGTGATGGTGGTAGAAGAGCGTGAAAACATCGCGCCGGGTTTTAGCCAGAAACTGACTGCGAACCTCGAAGCGGGCGAATATGACATGACCTGTGGCTTGCTGACCAACCCGAAAGGCAAATTGGTGGTATCGGGTGAGTCGAAAACCGCTGCCAAAGGTAAAACCGACATCATGCAGCTGGCTGGCCCAATCACAGACTACAAAACCTACGTGATGAGCGAAGTCAAAGAGTTGGTGGCGGGCACTCAGGCCTTCACCGATGCGGTTAAAGCGGGCGACCTGGAAAAAGCCAAAGCGCTGTACGCACCAACCCGTGCGTACTACGAGCGTATCGAACCGATTGCAGAACTGTTCTCAGATCTGGACAGCAGCATTGATGCCCGTGAAGATGACTTCGAGAAAAAAGCGGACGATCCGAAATTCACCGGCTTCCACCGCATCGAAAAAATCCTGTGGGCCGACAAAACCACCAAAGGTGCTGAAGAGTTCGCCACTAAGCTGAATCAGGACGTGCTGGATCTGCAGACCCGCATCAGTGAACTGGCCTTCCCTCCGGCGAAAGTGGTCGGTGGCGCAGCTGGCCTGATCGAAGAAGTGGCGGCCAGCAAAATCTCGGGTGAAGAAGATCGTTACAGCCGTACCGACCTGTCCGACTTCCAGGCCAATATCGACGGCGCACAGAAAATCGTTGATCTGCTGCGTCCACAGTTGCAAAAAGCTAACCCGCAGCTGCTGGCGAAAGTCGATGCTAACTTTAAGAAAGTCGACAGCATCCTCAGCAAATACCGCACCAAAGACGGTTTCGAATCTTACGAGAAACTGACTACCGCTGACCGCAATGCGCTGAAAGGGCCGATCACCACTCTGGCGGAAGATCTCTCCCTGCTGCGCGGCACTTTAGGTCTCGACTAATCATGAGCCATAAAAATGACGCGGCAGAGCCGTCGCGTCGTCGTTTATTGCAGGGGTTAGGTATGTTGGGCGGCGCGGCCGCCCTGAGTGGCGGTTGTCCGTTCCATACGGCAGCCGCGGCTGACAGCTTCTCTCCTGGCACGATTGCACCCGATGCGCGCCAGCAGGCGCAACCTTTCTACGGCCCGCATCAGGCTGGCATTATCACCCCGCAGCAAGCTTCGATGATGCTGGTGGCCTTTGACGTCTTAGCCAGTGATAAAAGTGACCTCGAGCGTCTGTTCCGTCTGCTAACAGCGCGCTTCGCTTTCCTGACAAAAGGAGGCGCCGCGCCAGTTGTCACCAACCCGCAGCTGCCGCCAATGGATTCCGGCATTCTTG